>DATMNB010000049.1:0-10815 GCA_035569435.1 Gemmatimonadaceae bacterium | reverse complement strand
CCACGCCGTCAGCTGGACCGGCGGCGCCGTGAGCGACCTCGGGACCCTGGGCGGCCCGACCTCCACCGCCTATGCCATCAGCTACCGCGGCACAATCGTCGGCACGAGCGTCAACGGCGCCGGGTTGATCCATGCCTTCGTCGTGTCATCGGCCGACGCGCTCGTGGATCTCGGCGACTTGGGTGGCGGATTCTCGTCCGCGCTCGGCGTCAACAACTGGGGCCTCGTCGTCGGCAGCAGCACCGATTCCGGCAGCGTCTCACGCGCCTTCATCTGGGCACCCAAGACGGGCATGCACACCCTCACGCCATCGAGCCTGGAGTGTCTCGCCACGTCGATCAGTGACTCGGGGATCATCGTCGGGGATTGCACGAATTCCCAGGGTGTCACGTCGGCATTCGCCGTGTCGGTCCTGAGCCAGGTCGTTCCCACGGGCGGGGTCGGCATGCGCACACTCCCTGGTCTGGGCGGGACGTTCAGCATCGCCTGGAGCGTCAACACCGGCGGGGAGATCGTCGGCGAAAGCGCGACACCCGACGGCGTCCACCACGCCGTCAAGTGGTCGCGCGACGGTACCATCACCGCCCTGGGTGGAACCATCAGCGGGACACCGAGCTTTGCCTATGCCGTGAATACCGAGGGCACCGTCGCCGGCGCGGCGACCGACTCCACGGGCAAGCTGCAGGCCGTCCAATGGTCGGCGCGCGGCACTATGACCAGCCTGGGGAACGGCGGCCAGGTATCCAGTGTCGCCTTTGGCATCGACTCGCGCGGTGGCGTCGTCGGATGTGCCTTCGATGCGAATGGCAACAGCGAGGCGCTCTGGTGGGGGAATGGCGCGCCGGCATCGAGTGCGTCGGTGCTCGCGCTGGCACCATCCAGCGGTGCGGGCGGGCGTGCGACCGAGGTTGGACCAATCGACTACCACTACGGGCCATCGTCGTCAAACATTGCGCGATTGGGCATCCACGCGGGATCGCCGGCGGCCATGCGGGTGCTGCGGTTCGGTCAGGCGCTCGGTCACGTGGCTATGGAGTAGACCGCCCGCTCGCTATTTTGCAGCCATGAACGGCGTCGTCGTTGCATTCGATCAGGGTCTGATCGTTCTCAGGTATGCGTTCTTAGGAATGGGCGTGATCGCCGCGGCGATCTGCGGCGTGGACTGGCTCGCACGGACCCGGCGCCTCAACCCCTTTGGCGCCGTGGCCCGGTTCTGCCGGGCCTCGGTCGATCCCTTGCTCGCGCCGGTGGAGCGCGCTGTGGTTCGCGCGGGCGGTCTCCCGTCGAGCGCGCCCTGGTGGGGCCTCGTCACGGTGGTCATCGGCGGCATTGTCGTGATCACGTTGGTCAACGCGCTCCGCACGCTCCTATTCAGCGCGCTGTTTGCCGCCTCCAACGGTCCCCGCGACATCGCGCGGCTGCTCGTCGCCTGGACGTTCGAGTTTCTGCAGGTCGCCCTCCTCGTGCGCGTCCTGTCATCCTGGGTGCGAGTCTCGCCCTACTCCGCGTGGGTCCGATGGGCCTACGCCGCCACCGAATGGCTGTTGCGCCCGCTCCGACAGATCCTGCCGACAATGGGTCCATTCGACTTGAGCCCCATCGTCGCGTACTTCATCCTCATGCTGCTGGAACGCGCCGTCGTGGGACTCTTTTGACTTGCTCGTGCCGGGCACGCCGGCTACGTTCCAAGCGTAGGCACAATTGATCACGTGGCGATTTACGCGACTTGCGGCCACGTAAAACAACCCGCTAAAGCGCCCCGCCCGGCCGCTCTTAGCGACTGGGCTTCTCGTTTTCGTCGAGTCTATGCGCACTCCCCCACCGTCAGCCTATCTGGATGCCCTCGCCCACCGCGTGCTCGTCTATGACGGGGCCATGGGTACCAATATCCAGCGCCACCACCTGACCGCCGACGACTTTGGCGGCAAGTCGCTGGAAGGGTGCAACGACCACCTCGTCCTCACCCGCCCCGATGTCATCCAGGGGATCCACGAGTCGTTCCTCGCCGTCGGATGCGACGTGGTCGAGACCTGCACCTTCCAGTCGACCCCGCGCCGGCTGGCCGAGTGGGGCATTGGCGAGAAGACCCGCGACGTCAACGTGACCGCGGCCCGCCTGGCGCGTGCCGCCTGCGACAAGTTCGCCACGCCCGACCGGCCGCGGTTCGTCGCGGGCTCGATCGGCCCGACCGGCATGCTGCCGTCGAGCGATGACCCGGCCCTCTCGGCCATCACCTTCCAGGCGCTCAGCGACAACTACTACGAGCAGGCCAAGTACCTGGTCGAGGGTGGCGTCGACGTCCTCCTCGTCGAGACCGCCCAGGATATCCTCGAGGTGAAGGCGGCCATCGTCGGGTTCGAGCGGCTCTTCGCCGAGTTGGGGCGACGAATCCCGATCCAGGCGCAGGTCACGCTCGACACGAGCGGGCGCATGCTGCTCGGCACCGACATCGCGAGCGCCATGACGACGCTCGAGTCACTCGCCATCGACGTCATTGGGCTCAACTGCTCGACGGGTCCCGAGCACATGCGCGAGCCGATCCGGTATCTCACCGAGCACGCCACACGCCCGGTCTCCGTGATCCCCAACGCTGGGCTCCCGCTCAACACGGGGACCGGCGACGCCGTTTATCCGTTGGAACCGGGCCCGATGGCCGAGGCGCTGAGCCAGTTTGTGCGGGACTTTGGCGTGCGCATTGTGGGAGGCTGTTGCGGCACGACGCCCGAGCACCTCAAGGCCATCGTCGACGCCGTCGACGCCACGCGGGCGTCACATACGGCCCGCCCCGTGCCCCGCGTGTCGAGCGCCATGCGCGCGATTACGCTGCACCAGGACCCCCCGCCCCTCCTGATCGGCGAACGCCTCAACGCCCAGGGCTCGCGCAAGGTCAAGCAACTGTTGTTGGCCGACGACTATGACGGCCTGCTCCACGTGGCCCGCGAGCAGGCTGAGTCGGGGGCACACGTGCTCGATGTCTGCGTGGCCCTGACTGAGCGCGGCGACGAGGTCGAGCAGATGTCGCGCACGGTCAAGCTGCTATCCATGAGCGTCGACACGCCGCTCATGATCGACTCGACCGAGGCGTCGGTCATCGCCGCGGCGTTGGAGCACGTCCCCGGCCGCGCGATCGTGAACTCGATCAACATGGAGAACGGCCGCAAGCGGATCGAGGATGTGCTGCCCCTCGTCAAGCGCCACGGAGCCGCGGTCGTGGCCCTCACGATCGATGAGACGGGGATGGCCAAGACGCGCGAGCGGAAGGTCGAGATCGCCCGACGCATCCACGAGATCGCCACGCGAGAGTACGGCCTCGACGCATCGGCGCTCATCTTCGATGCCCTGACGTTCACCCTGGCGACCGGTGAGGCCGAGTGGATCGACTCGGCCAAGGAGACGATCGAAGGCATCCGCCTCATCAAGCGCGAGCTCCCCGGCGTCCTGACCGTCCTGGGCGTCTCCAATGTGAGCTTTGGGTTGACGCCCCCCGCGCGGGCGGTGCTCAACTCGGTGTTCTTGCATCACTGCGTGAGCGCCGGCCTCGATGCGGCCATCGTCAACCCGGCCCACGTGCGTCCGTACGCGGAGATCCCCGCGACCGAGCGGGCGATGGCCGACGATCTGGTGTTCAATCGCCGGCCCGATGCCCTGCAGAAGTTCATCGAGTTCTACGCCGGGGTCACGTCGACTAGCGGCGGCGTCGAGAAAGAAGATCCAACTGCCGGGATGACCCCCGAGCAGATCGTGCACTGGCAGGTGCTGCACCGCAAGAAGGATGGGATCGAGCAGCGGCTCGACGAGGCCGGCGTGCGCGAGGATCCGGTGCGCGTGTTGAACCAGGTCCTGCTGCCGGCTATGAAAGAAGTCGGCGATAAGTTTGGCGCCGGCGAGTTGATCCTGCCGTTCGTCCTGCAGAGCGCCGAGGTCATGAAGAAGGCGGTCAAGCACCTGGAGCAGTTCCTCGAGAAGCAGGAGGGCTACACGAAGGGCAAGGTCGTGCTGGCCACCGTGTACGGCGACGTGCACGACATCGGCAAGTCACTCGTGAACACCATCCTGTCCAACAACGGCTACACCGTGTACGACCTGGGCAAGCAGGTGCCGGTGAACACGATCATCGACAAGGCGCAGGAGGTGGGCGCCGACGCCATCGGGCTCTCGGCGTTGCTCGTGTCGACGTCCAAGCAGATGCCGCTCTGCGTCCAGGAGCTGGATCGCCGCAGCTTGTCCTATCCGGTACTCATTGGCGGGGCCGCCATCAACCGCCGCTTCGGCCGGCGGGCGCTGTTTGTCGACGGCGAGCGGCCGTATGATCCGGGAGTGTTCTATTGCAAGGACGCGTTTGAAGGGCTCGAGACCATGGACGTGCTCATGGACACGAGTCGCCGGCAGCCCTTTGTCGACAAGACGTTGGACGAGGCCCGGCGCGACGTCTTTCTGCATACGACGGTCGGCAAGGACGTGAGTGCGGGCAATGCCCTGACCGAGCGCAGCACGGTCAGCGCCACGCATGCCGTGCCCGAGGCGCCCTTCTACGGCACGCGCGTGCTGCGCGACATCCCGCTCGACGAGGTGTTCGAGCTGCTCGATCTCGATGAGCT
Organism: Gemmatimonadaceae bacterium; assembly: GCA_035569435.1. GTDB lineage: Bacteria > Gemmatimonadota > Gemmatimonadetes > Gemmatimonadales > Gemmatimonadaceae > DASRDS01. Next base: position 6,217 of record DATMNB010000049.1, on the reverse strand, counting down.
GTACCGCCTGCAGTGGGGCGGGCGCGGCTCGGGGCCCACGTACGATGCCACGGTGCGTGATGTGTTCCAGCCCGTGCTGGAACGTTTGAAGGCCGAGGCCGTGCGTGATGGCTGGCTCACGCCCCAAGCAGTGTACGGAAACTTCCCAGCACAGTCGTCCGGGAACGATCTGATCGTGTATGACCCCGCCGCCTACGAAAGCGATGGCGGCTCCCTTCGCGAGATCGCGCGTTTCACCTTCCCGCGACAGGTCGGGCGCGAGCGTCTCTGTCTCGCCGACTACTTCCGGTCGGTCGAATCTGGCGATGTCGATGTCGTGGCGCTCCAGGTCGTGACAGTCGGCGATGAGGCCACGACGCGCTTTGATTCCCTCCAATCGAACGGTGAATTCGCGGAGGCGCTGTATGCGCACGGCCTCGCTGTCGAAACCGCCGAGGCGACCGCCGAGTGGCTCCACCGCCGCATTCGACGGGAGCTCGGGCTCCCAGCCGACCGCGGCAAGCGATATTCGTGGGGCTACGGCGCCTGCCCCGACCTCGATGATCACGCCACCGTGTTCCGATTGCTTCCAGCCGAGGAATCCCTCGGCATGTCGCTGACCTCGGCGTTCCAGCTCCTTCCCGAGCAGTCGACCGTGGCAATCATCGTCCACCACCCGGAGGCCAAGTACTACGCCGTCCGAGGCACGGGCGACGGGGCGCAGGAGGCGGCCGCGTGAGCGCCGATCGGCAGGAGCTCCTGGCTCGTTTGCTCGACCCTGATCGGGTGGTCGTGTTCGATGGCGCGATGGGCACGATGCTCTACGCCCGCGGCGTCTTCATCAATCAGTGCTACGATGAGCTGAACCTCCGCTCCCCGGACCTCATCCTCGCCGTCCACGAGGAGTACGTCCGCGGCGGCGCCGAGGTGCTCGAGACCAACAGCTTTGGCGCCAACCGCGTGAAGCTCTCCCAGTACGGCCTCGAGGCCCAGGTCCGCGAGATCAACCGCGCGGCCGCGAGCCTGGCGCGTCAGGCGGCGGGCGATGCGATTCTCGTCGCCGGCGCGGCGGGGCCACTGGGGGTGCGCATCGAGCCATATGGCCCCACGAGCCGCGCGCAGGCCCGCGATTATTTCCGCGAGCAGCTCCAAGGCCTGGCCGAAGGCGGCGCGGATCTCTTCATCCTCGAGACGTTTGGTGATCTCGACGAGATCGAGCAGGCGATCGCCGCCGCCCGCGAGGTCGACCCCGCGCGCCCGGTGATCGCGCAGATGACGATCGGCGTCGACGGCGTGAGCCCCTTTGGCGTGACCCCGGCGGACCTGGCGGCGCAGCTCGACCGGTTTGGGGCCGACATCATTGGCCTCAATTGCTCGGTCGGGCCGCAAGCGATCCTCGACGCCATCGAGAAGATGACGCCGGTCACACGACGCAAGATCTCGGCACAGCCCAATGCCGGCATGCCGCGCGATGTCGGGGGCCGCAGCATGTACATGGCGAGTCCCGAGTACATGGCGACGTACGCCCGTCATCTCATCCAGGCCGGCGCCAAGGTCGTCGGCGGATGCTGCGGCACGACGCCGGAGCACACGCGGGCGATGGTCGAAGGCGTGCGACCGCTGGCGCCACGACACGCCACGGTGGCGGCGTCGGCGGGTGGCGGCCGGCTCGCGCGCGTCCACACCCGCACGCCCGACGCGGCCGCCGTCACGCCCGTCCCGTTTGCCGAGCGCTCGGCCCTGGCGGCAAAGCTGGCCGCCGGTCAGTTCGTGACATCGGTGGAGATCGTCCCGCCTCGCGGCGTCGATGCGACCAAGATGATCGGCGACGTCGGCTCACTGCACCGGAGCGGGGTCGATGCCGTGAACGTCCCCGACGGACCGCGCGCCCAGAGTCGCATGAGCGCGCTCCTCGTGAGCATCCTCGTGCAGCAGCAGGTCGGGATCGAAGCCGTCACGCACTACTGTTGCCGGGACCGCAACCTGCTCGGCATGCTGAGCGATCTCCTGGGCGCATCGGCGATGGGGCTGCGCAACTTGCTCCTGATCACCGGCGATCCGCCCAAGATGGGGCCGTATCCCGACGCCACGGCCGTCTTCGACATCGATTCGATTGGATTGACGAACCTCGTCTCTCGTCTCAATCACGGACTCGATCCGGGCGGGAACGCGATCGGCGCGCCGACGCGCTTCACGATCGGGGTCGGCGTGAACCCGGCGGCGATCGATCCCGCCGAGGAGCTGCGCCGGTTTCATTGGAAGGTCGAGGCCGGAGCGGAATACGCCATCACGCAGCCCGTCTACGACGTCGCGCAGCTGGAGCGGTTCCTGGAGACGGTTCGCGATGTGCGCATCCCGGTCATCGCCGGGATCTGGCCATTGATCTCGGCGCGGAACGCCGAGTTTCTGGCCAACGAGGTGCCTGGCGTGACCGTGCCTGAGGTGGTGTTGCGTCGGATGCGGACGGCGAATGAGCGCTCCAAGGAGCATGCCCTCGCCGAGGGCATCGCCATTGCCCGTGAGGTAATGGAGCAGGTGCGGCCGTCCGTGCAGGGCGTTCAGGTCTCGGCCCCGTTCGGCCGGGCAGATCTGGCGCTCCAAGTGTTGGAAACAGTCCTTCCGGGTCGCGTAGTTGCCGCCTAGCTTGCGAGCATGAAGGCGATCCTGATCATCGATCACGGCTCGACGCGGCCCGAGGCGAACGCCATGCTGCCCTGCATGGCGAACCTCGTGCAGCATCTCGTCGGTGACGACGCGCTGGTTCGATATGCCCACATGGAGTTGGCCGAGCCATCGATCGCGCGCGGGTTTGCCGACTGCGTCGAGGCCGGGGCCGATGAGATCATTGCGTTCCCCTATATGTTGTCGCCGGGCAAGCATTCCGTCCGCGACATCCCCCGACTGGTGGCCGAGGCCGCCGCGGCGCACCAGGGAGTGCAGTACCGCGTGACCCCTGCCTTTGGCGTCCACGAGAAGCTCGGCGAACTGATTCTCTCGCGTGCGGGACTCGCTGTCCGCCACCCACTGAGCGGCGCCGACGCCGTGTGCTGCTGGGACAGCGCCCGCTCCGCGACCGCCTGCGGCGACGCCTGCCGCCTCAAAGGCGCCGAGGCCCTCGTTATTTCCTGAGCCCGTCTTCGTCTGTAGGGTGATGTCCCTACGAGGGGAGGGAACGGGTATGCCACGCCGTAACACCGCCGCTGTCTTGGCGTTCGCGCTCCTGAGCGCCACCAGGGCCGCGGATGCACAAACAACGCACAGCCATTCGCACGGGTCAGTCAAATTGACCGGGGCGACGCCCGTCATCACGATGGAACGGACGCAGTGCAAGGGGATGTGCCCCGAGTATAAGCTGTCGTTCTACGAGGACGGCTCCGTGGTGTACGAGGGCAAGGCCGGCGCGAGCAAATCTGGCCTGTGGCGGGCGACGGTCCGGAAGGAGACCGTAGACGACCTGGTCACCCAGTTCCAGCGGATCGACTTCTTCTCGCTCCAGCCGTCCTACAGCGGCGGCCTCAGCCAGAATCCGATCGCGATCATGTCGTTCCGGCGAAACGATCGCACCAAGACGGTGAGTCACGACACTGGCTCCCCGTTCTCCCCCGAGGCGCTGACCGCCCTCGAGGACCGGGTCGATGCCGCGGTCCAGTCGGTGAACTGGATCCGATGAACTGGGTTCGATGATCTAGCTCCTGAAGACCCTGCGAAGGGTCTTCTTCGTATAGACGCCCGGTAGAGTTGCTGGACCCTGTCCAGCACTCTACCCGGGTTAGGTTTCACGCATGACACAGTTCGACTTTTCAGAAGAAGAGATCATGTTCCGCGACGCCGTCGCCGGCTTCGCCGACACCGAAGTCCGCCCCCGCGTCCGCGAGATGGAACGCGCCGGCCGGATCGATCCCACGCTGATCCCCCAGTACTTCCAGATGGGCCTCATGGGCATCGAGGTCCCCGAGACCTACGGCGGCGCCGCCGGGTCGCTCACCATGGTCGCCCTCGCCGTCGAGGCCATCAGCCAGGTCGACGCCGCCGCCGCGATCATGGTCGACGTCCAGAACACGCTGGTCAACGCCCCCATCGCCAAGTACGGCAGCGACGCCCTCAAGCAGCGCTATTTGCCGCGCCTCGTCAGCGACACGGTTGGCGCCTACGCGCTGTCCGAGCCGGGGTCCGGCTCTGATGCCTTCGCCATGCAAACCGTCGCCGAGTGCCGCGGCAACGACTGGGTGCTCACCGGCCGCAAGATGTGGATCACCAACGGCGCCGAAGCCGGGATCTTCATCATCTTCGCCAACACCGATCCCGCCCTCGGCTACAAGGGCATCACCGCCTTCATCGTCGAGCGCGACACGCCCGGCTTCTCTGTCGGCAAGAAGGAAGACAAGCTCGGGATCCGCGCGTCGAGCACCGTGGAGCTCATCCTCGATGGCGTCCTCGTCCCCGGCGACCAGGTGCTGGGGCCCGTGGGCCAGGGCTACAAGGTCGCGATCAATACGCTCAATGGCGGCCGCATCGGGATCGGTGCCCAGATGATCGGCGTGGCCGGTGGCGCTTTGTCGGCCGCGACCTCCTACCTCAAGGAACGCCGCCAGTTCGGCAAACCTCTGAGCGAGTTTCAGGGCATCCAATTTCAGGTCGCGCAGGTCGCCACCGAGCTCGAGGCCGCACGGCTCATGGTGTATCATGCCGCCCGTCTGGCCGACGCCGGCCACGATATCGTGCGGGAAGGCGCGATGGCCAAGCTCTTCTCGTCGCAAGTCTGCGAGCGCGTGACATCGCTCGCCGTCGAGCTCCTCGGCGGCTACGGGTATACGACCGAATACCCGGTCGAGAAGTTCTACCGCGACGCCAAGATCGGCACGATCTACGAAGGCACGTCGAACATGCAGCTCCAGACGATCGCCAAGGCGGTTCTGCGGTGATCGACTGGCTGCACTGGCCTGATGTCGCGCACCCGGAGGCCCGCCAACGGTGGGAACGCCTCCGTGCCGGCGGCCGTGCAGCCTTTGTCTGGCGCTACGGGGTCTTTGGTTGGGGTGCGCCCTGCGGGATCGTGTCCGTGTGCTACCACGTTCTCAAAGAACGAGGTTTTGTCTGGCCGATCCCGTCGTTCACCAGTCTCTGGGTCGGCATCATCGGTCTCCTCGTCGCCTCGGGCGCCACGGGTTACTTGTTGGCCGCGGGCCTCTGGGACGCCTGCGAAGCCAGTTACGACCGCGAAACCCGACCCGACGCGCGGCCCGGACCGTAACGACACGGCCCCCGGTCGGGGTCGCTCTGGACGAGGCAACTCTCTCGGCGCGATCTTAGCGCACCACCTGAACCGGGAGCCGTCGTGAGCGCAGCATATCGGGCTCGATCAGCCACAGAGCTGGTCGATGGAGCGATCCAGCTGTTCCGCGCGAACTATGCGCCGCTGCTCACACTGGGGGCCGTGTTCTACGTCCCGATTCTCGTCGTCCAGTGGACGCTCGTCGGCACGCTCGGGCCGATGAGCACCCCGTCGCAGGTCGGCGCTGTGTACGAACGCGTCGGCGTGGTCTACCCGGGCTTGATCATTTGGACCGCGGCCTGGTACACCGTGATCTTCACCTTTGTCAGCGATGTGTACCTGGGACGTTCCGGCGACATCGGCAGTGCCATAACGCGCGGCCTGACGCGCTTCCTGCCCACGATGCTGGCGACCATCCTCAAGACCCTCGGCGTGTTCGCGGCGTGCATCTTCTTTGTCATCCCGGGCATCATCTTGATGCTGTACTGGTTCGCCGCACTGCCGGCGGCAGTCCTGGAACCGGTCGGCCCGTTGGCCGCCCTCGGTCGGTCGGGGACACTCTCCCGCGGCGTCAAATGGCACGTGCTCAAGACCTATCTCCTGGCGGTCTGCCTCTTCCTCGCCGCCTACGTGCTCGTGTTGCTCATCGGCTGGATCATCTCACTCGTCGTCCACGTGGTGTCGGTCGCCGGGACCACGCGCGTGGTGACGATCGTCATCTCCATCGGGATGATGTTCGTCTACCCGCTGTGGCCCATTATCCAAACCCTGCTGTACTACGACGCCCGCATCCGGAACGAGGGCTACGACATCGAGCTCATGGCCCAACGCGTCGGCGCTACGCCCACGCCGGTGCCGGCGACCTGATGGCGAGTGCCGCGTCGTACCGACCGCGATCAGCCACGGAGCTGGTCGACGGCACGATCCAGCTGTACCGCACCAACTTCTCCATGTTTCTCACGCTCG
>DATMNB010000048.1:0-8256 GCA_035569435.1 Gemmatimonadaceae bacterium | reverse complement strand
GCCGACAGTCTCCAGCGGTTCGAGGAAGGGCACACGGCCCTGTACTGGTTTCCGGAGCCGCACCGACTGATGGCGATAGTGCCGATCCTGGATGCCGACAACCTGCCGGCGGGATTGGTGGTGGCCACCGCGCCCGGCAATGCCGCGGCGGTCGCCGCGCAAGGCGAAGTGCTGCGCCTCATGTGGAGCGCGGCGTTGGCGGTGCTCGCGGCGCTGTGGCTCACCGGGCGGCTCGCGAAGCGGCTCAGCGCGCGGACCGAGCGGCTGGCGACGTATGGGCGCGCATTGGCCACGGGGGACCTGCGGGGCGAGCCCGTCGACGGGGCGCCGGACGAGATCGGGCAGCTCACGGAGGCGTTGGCGGAGACGGCCCGGCAGCTGCGCGCGTTCGTCGCGGAGAGTCATGCGGCCAGTACGCAGCTCTCGGCGGTGGCCGGACAGGTGGTGCAAGGCGGGGAGACGATCAACATCTCGAGCCGGTCGATCGCCGAGACGATGGCGGCGGTGGTGAATAGCGCCGAGCAGCGCATGGCCAACGTGCGGTTGGCGGGTGACGGATTGGCCGAAGTGGAAGCGCGGGCGGGCGCGATCCAGGCGAGCACCGATCAGATGTTGGCGGCGGCCGACGACGTCATGGGGGTCGCGGCGCGGAGCCGGACGCAGGTGACGGCGGCGCTCTCGTTGCTGCACGATATTCGCTCGATCGTCGAGGAAGCCTCCGCGCGGGTCCGCGCGGTCGTCGACCAGGCGCAAGAGGTGGAGCGGTTTGCGTCGGAGATCGAGGAGATCGCGGCACAGTCGAACATTCTGGCGCTCAACGCCGCGATCGAGGCCGCGCGCGCTGGCGATCACGGGCGCGGGTTTGGCGTGGTCGCGCACGAGATCGGTGTGCTCGCCGGGAAGTCGCGGCGGGCGGCGGTGCAGGCGGCGACGGAGATCGACGCGTTGCGGGTCAGTCTCACGGGGGTCGTGGCGACGATGACACACGGGACGGCGGTGGTCGGTGGTGTGGCCGCGGCGTCGCGCGATACGGAGACCGCGTTCGACACCATCGTGAGTGCCGTGGCGCCGATCCGGGCCGCCGCGACTGAGGTTGGTGTCGCCGTGGCGGAGACGCGTGAGGCCACCGAGACGGTGGCTCGGACGATCGCGAGCGCCGCGGCCGCGGCGGCGGCGCAGGCGGCGAGCGCGCAGGACGTAGCGGCCACGACCGAAGAGCAGGCCGCCATGACCGAGTCACTGCACGTCGCAGGTGGCGAGTTGCATCAGGCGGCGTCGCGGCTGGCGGCGGCAGTCGGGCGGTTTCGTGTGTAGTTTGCGGAGTGATGGAGCGCGACGGCATCTTCGACGCTTGGCTCGCCGCCACCGACGACGGCGCGATCGCAGTGAACGCCTCGGGCGACGTGGTCCTGCACAATCACGCGGCGTCCCGCGTGACCGGCCTCTCGCCGGATGAGGCACTCGGCCGCGCGTGGCGCGACGTCGTGCACGTCGACGATACGCTGGCCGAGTCGGTGTGGACGACGCGCACGACGACCACGGCGGCGCATCTTACGACGGACATTCTCTGCGCGCAGGGCAACCGGCGGAGCGTGGAGATGGTCGCCAGCGCCTGGTCCGACCAGCAGGGCGCGACGGGCGTGCTCATGCTCATCCGTGACCTGGCGATCCTGTGTCGTCAGTGGCGTACACCGACGGGACGCGCCGGGTATGGCAACCTCATCGGCGCTCACCCGCGGATGCAGGAGCTGTATCACCTCATCGACGTCGTGGGCCCGAGCGAAGCATCCGTCGTGATCGAGGGCGAGACGGGCGTGGGCAAGGAGCTCGTCGCCCAGCTGCTCCATGCTCGAAGTGGCCGCGCCGAGCATCCCCTGATCGCGGTGCACGCGGCGGCGCTCGCCGCGGGGGTTCTCGAGTCGGAGCTCTTTGGGCACGTGCGCGGCGCGTTTACAGGTGCGGCCGGGACGGTCCTGGGTCGGTTCGAGCGGGCCGACGGGGGCACGCTCTTTCTCGACGAGGTGAGTGAGATTCCGCTGGCCACGCAGGTCAAGCTGCTGCGCGCCCTGCAAACGGGTGAGATCGAGCGCCTGGGCGAGTCGCGTACGCGGAGGGTGGACGTGCGCGTGTTGGCGGCGTCCAACCGGCCGCTGCAGCGAGAGGTCGAGGCCGGCCGGTTCCGGACCGACCTCTACTATCGACTCAAGGTCGTGCGGATCGAGGTACCGCCGCTCCGGGAGCGCGCGTCGGATATCCCGCTCCTGTTGGAGCACTTCATTGCGCGCTACGCCGGCCAGCCGGTCGATATCACGCCGGCCGCCCAGGCGTTGCTCACGCGGGCGCCGTGGCCGGGGAACGTCCGCGAGCTCGAGAATGCCGTGCGGCACGCGCTCACCATGCGGCCGCAGGGGCCGCTGGCGCCAGATGATTTTCCGGCTGAGCTACACACGCCGTCGACGTCGGTGCCGGGGTTGGTCGAGCGCGAGCCGTCGCCGGCCGAGCGTCGGGCGCTCTTAACGCGCGCCCTGGCGCTCCATCGGGGGAGTCGAAGCGCGGCGGCCCGGTCGCTTGGCATCGGGCGTGCGACGTTTTACAGATGGTGGCATGACGCTGGGCTTGGTCCGCTGCCGCGGCGAGACGTCGCGAGACACGATACGGCGGGCGAGACAGCGGAGACAGCTGATTGACCCATTGACTGCGCCTATCGACGGCCGACGTACGGTACGGCCGTTGCTCGATGTTTGATGTCTCAGTGGACGGACTCTTTCTCTCCTGGAGGTTGTATGACCTGGACGACGCCGAATTTCGAAGTGGTCGAAGTCACGATGGAAGTCACCGCCTACGTCGCTCGCCGCTAAGCCAGTCGCTGGCTGCCGAGCCGGCGACTTAGCTGCAAGTTTCGCAAGGCGTAAGGTCGTAAGACACGAGGGGACCTCCGATTCGGGGGTCCCCTTGCTGTCGTTGGGCACTAGGTTGTACGACATGGCGGACCGGACGTTTCTGACGATGGTCGCGCTAGGGGCGGACCAGCCTGGGTTGGTTCGCCTCGTGTCCCGTTATATCGCGATGCGCGGTGGGAACGTGGAGGACAGCCGCCTCGTGGCGCTGGGCGGGGTGGTCGGGCTCATGCTCCTGATCTCCGCGGAGCCGGACGGGGCGGGGCGGATCCTGGCGGACGTCGAGGAGTTGGAGCAGGAGGCGGCCCTGCGGATCATGATCGAATCGGCGCGGGATCCGGCCGATCAGGGGGTGCGGCCGTCGGGGGCGCTCTGGACCGTGCGGGCCAGCGCTGTCGATCGTGAGGGGTTGCTGGCCGACATCGCCGATGTGGTGCGGGAAGTCGGGGGAAACGTGGTCGAGTTGGATTCCTCGACGGCGCCTGGGTTCCGGGGGGAGCCCGTGTTTCAGCTCCGGATGGTGGTGGCCATGCGGACGGCGGGCGACGTGGGCCGCATGAAAGACGCGCTCATGGCGATCGCCCTCGAGGCGCGCATCGAGCTCGAGGTGCGACCTGCGGAGCGCACACAAACCAAGGCCGCCGGCCTGACGTTGTTGCCCTAGTTGGAGACGAACGATGAGACACGGGCCACATTTCCTGCTCGTTGCGGTGCTATTCGTTGCTCCACTCTGGACGTTTGCGGGGGCGCAGACCGAGCCCTTCCACTTTCTCAACCCTGACGCGCTGGCCAAACCCACCGCTGGTTACTCGCAGGTGGTCGAGGTCACCGGCGGGAAGATCGTGTACATCGCGGGCCAGGTCGCGCAGGACAGGTCCGGCAATATCGTGGGCAAGGATGATTTCCGCGCGCAGGTGCAGCAGGTCTTTGAGAATCTCGACGCTGCCGTCAAAGCGGCGGGTGGCGATTTTCACAACGTGGTCAAGCTCAATTTCTTCTGCGCGGAAAGCGTCGATCCGTCCCTGATACGGGTGGTGCGCGAAATTCGCGACAAATATGTCGATACCGCCCACCCGCCGGTCAGTACGTTCGTGGTTGTCAAACGCCTGGTTCAGCCGGACTGGCTGATTGAAGTCGAAGCCGTCGCAGTCGTCAACAAATAGCCGCCTCTTGGCGGTTCAGCCCGCCGATGGTGTGCCAGGCACCGCCATGCCCATGGCGTGGTAGCCCTTGTCGACGTAGAGCGTGACGCCGGTGATGCCGCTCGCCAGAGGGCTCGACAGAAACGCGGCCGTGTTGCCGACTTCCCCGGCGGCCACGGGCTCGGGCATGGGCGTGTTGACGGCGCAATAGTCGACCATGGCGTCGATGATCCCGATGGCGCTCGCGGCGCGCGAGGCGTACGGGCCGGCGGAGATCGTGTTGACGCGGGCGCCGTAGCGGCGGCCGGCCTCGAAGGCGAGGACGCGTGTGTCGCTTTCGAGGGCGGCTTTGGCGGCCGACATGCCGCCGCCGTAGCCGGGGATGACGCGCTCGCTCGCGAGATAAGTCAGGGACACGACGGACGCGCGCGGTCGCAGGAGCGGGCCCAGGCGACTGACGAGGGCTGTCAGGGAGTAGGCGCTCACGCCGAGCGCGGCGAGGTAGCCGGCGCGCGAGGTGTCGAGGAGTTGTTTCTTGACCTCGGGCGCGTTGGCCAGGGCGTGGACGATGATGTCGAGCGGGCGCTCGCCAAAGTCGGCGGTGAGGCGCGCGGCCAGTCCGGCGATCGAGAAGTCGCCGACGTCCTTGTATCGCTTGTTGGTCCTGAGATCCTCCGGGGCATCGGCCAGCGTGTCGAACGCGGCATCGAGCGGGTAGATCTTCTCGAATTCCAGCTTGGCGCCGGACGAGAGCGTGCGGCTCGCATCCATCTTGCCACGCTCGATGAGATTGAGAAAGATATTGAGCGCCGGCGGCCAGGTGCCGACGCACACGGTGGCTCCCGCCTCGACCAACGCCTTTGTGATCGCGAATCCGTACCCACCATCATCGGCCACACCGGCGACCAGCGCGCGGCGTCCCGTCAGGTCAATATTGAGCATGGCGGATGATGCGGCGCTGGCACGGGAATCGGTAGGTCGTCGCGCATGGTCGTGACCACAGCGGTCGTGCCTGTCCGGCCTGGCCCCTCGTTTGCGCGCGGGTTGTGGCGCATTGCCGCGGCGGATGTGTCGAGTGGGAACCGCGTGCGGCTGCTGCGTGATGGCGCGCAGACGTTTGACGCGATGCTGGAGCTGGTCGCGGGGGCTCGCGAATCGATCGTGTTTGAGCAATACATCTTCCATGGCGACGAGGTCGGGCGTCGCGCGGCCGAGGCGCTGGGTGACGCGGCGGCGCGGGGCGTGGCGGTGCGGGTGCTCGTGGATTGGATCGGGACCGTGGGGACGTCGGGCGGGATGTTTCGGCGGCTCCGGCAGCGTGGCGCTCAGGTCCGGATCTTTCAGCGTCCGGGGTTCCGGGCGTGGGGCGGGCTGGTGCCGCGCGACCACCGCAAGTTGCTGGTCGTCGACGGGGCGACTGGTGTGACGGGCGGCATCGGGATCGGCAACGAGTGGCGGACCGGGATCCTCAAGCGCAGACGCTCGCCGTGGCGCGACACGGCGGTGCGCATCGATGGGCCCGCCGCACACCATATGCGGCATGCGTTCGACCGGATGTGGACGCGCGCCGACGGGCGGGAGCGGCGGAGCGCGATCCGCCTCGCGGGCGGCCGCGCCGCGGCCAGGCTCATGGCGCGTCGCTCGCAGGGAGCGCACCTCGATCCGGCCACCGACGAGCCATCGCTGGTGGGCATCGTCGAGGGCGAGCCGGGGCGGCTGCGGGTTGCGCGGGCCTTACAGATGCAGTCGGTGTCGGCCGAGCGGTCGATCTGGATCGCGAGCGCCTACTTTGCGCCCGCGTTTGCGGAGATCGAGGCGTTGATCGGGGCGGCGCGGGACGGCGTGGATGTGCGGTTGCTCGTGCCGTCGCGGTACGATCATCCGTGGATCCGACTGCTCACGCGGCAGTTCTATCGGCGGTTGCTGGCCAATGGCGTGCGTATCTGGGAGTGGACGGGCGAGATGATGCACGCCAAGACGAGTGTCGTCGACGGGCGGTGGATCCGGGTCGGGTCGACGGATTTCAACCCGCTCGGCATAGCAGTCAACTACGAGTTGGACGCGGTGATCGAGGATTCGCGCGTGGGGGCGGAAGCCGAGACGATGTTTCTGTCGGATCTCGAGCGGTCGCGGGAGATTCGGGTGGCGGGGTTAGCGACTGACTAGTCAGGACCCGGACGCAATGCGTGCAGCTTCGGCGAGGACCGCCGCGCCGACGAAGATGCTCTCCTCGGCCGCATGGAAGCGGGGGGAGTGCGCGGCCCAGCGTTCGCCGCCGGGCTCGCGGGCGCCGATGCGGAGGAAGGCGCCGGGGATGCGCTCCAGGTAGCAGGCGAAGTCTTCGCCGCCCATGTTGGTTGTGCCGAGTGGGACGGCGGCGTCGGGGCCGAGGATGCGGTCGACTGCGGTGCGGGCCCAGGCGGCGGCGTCGGGCGGGTTGACGAGGGGGGGCGTGCCGTCGGAGAAGGTCACCGTCGCGCGGAGGCGATAGGCGTCGGCGATGCTCAAGACGATGCGGCGGACTTCGCCCAGGAGGAGGGCGCGGGACTCGGGGTCCGTTGCGCGGACGGTGCCGCTGAGGGACGCCGACTCCGGGATCACGTTGGGGGCGGTGCCGGCGTGGATCGTGCCGACGGTGACGACGCCCGGTGCGGCCGGCGCCAGGCGGCGCGAGACGATCGTTTGCAGGGCGCCGATGACGGCTGCGGCGCCGACGACCGGGTCGGCAGATTCCTGCGGGCGGGCGCCGTGGGCGCCGTGGCCGGTCAGCACGATGTCGAACATGTCGGCGGACGCCGCGAGCGGGCCGGCGTCGGCCACGACCTGCCCGACCTCGAACCGCCGGTCGACGTGCCCGCCAAAGATCGCCGTCACGCCATCGAGCGCGCCGCTGGCCAGGATCGCCCGCGCCCCTTCCCCGACTTCTTCGGCCGGCTGCAACACCACGAGCGTGTCGCCGTCCGCCGGCGCGCGTGCCAGGAGACGCGCGGCGCCAATCGCCCACGTGGCGTGGATGTCGTGGCCGCAGGCGTGCATGACGCCGGGGATCTCCGAGGCATACGGGAGGCCCGTCGCTTCCTGGATCGGCAGGGCGTCGATGTCGCCGCGCACGGCCGTAACCGGCGCGCCCGCGACGCGGCCCGGGATGCGCGCGACCAATCCCGTGCGCGCGACGCGGCGCACGTCGTGCACCCCGGCCTCGGCCAATGCCGCCTCGAGCCGCACGGCCGTGGCCTCTTCGTGCCAGGACAGCTCGGGATGGCGATGCAGGGCCCGGCGGAGCGTGATCAGCGCGGCGACGTCATCGGCCGTGAACTGCGGCAGCGTGTCCATGCGCCAGAGTATATTCGGATGTGCAGGGCGGAGATAGCGCGGATGCGTGGGACGACGATGATGAGCTCCCCGACGGCCGCGTGTGGCGCCGGCCGGCCGGGATGTTCATCCTCGGCCCCGTCGATGGCCCAGCGGGCGCCGTCGTGCACGCCCTCCAACGCCAATATGATCCCAAGCTCGCGGCCGCGCACCTGCCGCATGTGACGGTCACCGGCTCGTCGGGGGTCGGACCGATCACGCCCGGGACACCCGTCGACCACGTGCGCGAGGTCCTCGCGTCGATCGCCCGGACGACGGCGCCTGTCGCGCTCCGGTTCCAGCCACCGACGCGATTCATGCAGACCAACATCGTGAGTCTGCCGCTCGATCCGCATGGTCCGCTGCGCGCGCTCCACGAGCGCCTCGCCGCGAGTAGCCTCACGTTTGGGCCCGTGCGCTTCACGTTCACGCCGCACGTGACGATCAGCTTCTATCCGACGCTCACGCGCGACAGTGCTCGGGCGCTGCTCGCGATCCGCGTGAGCGAGGAGGGGATGATTCGCCGACTCCTGCTGTCGGCGACGGCCGATCCGTTCTCGCCGACTATTCTCGCCGACGTGCCCCTGGAGGGGTGAGCTCGAACACCGCGTCGATCGCCTCCACGAGCAGCGAGTCGAACGATGGCGCCCGGCGGCAGTAGCCCGGCAACTCGGCGACGAGTCCGGCGTGCCACCGATTCCAGGTCTCGCGATATCGCACCGGGCGGAGCGACGGGTGCGAACGCAAGATCGTCCGGAACTGGTCCACGCTGATCATGTTGACCCAGGGGAACGTCGGGTCGCCGCCGTGCGCGCGCACGACGGTGTCGATCGTCGCTCGCTCCGAGAGCACCGTGACGTACGGGA
>DATMNB010000047.1:0-20232 GCA_035569435.1 Gemmatimonadaceae bacterium | reverse complement strand
ACGAGCGGCGAGTACACGCGGTGGATCTGTGGGGACCCGGCGCTCGAGCGGCGATTCCAGAAGATCGATGTGCGGGAGTTGTCGGCTGAGGAGACGGCGGAGATTCTGGTCGCCCGGGTGGAGCGCCTCGAGCGGCATCATAACGTGGTGATCGCGTCCGATGCGCTCGACGCGGCGCTCCGGTTGACGGATCTCCACGTGACAGATCGCATGCGGCCGGATCGGGCGCTCGATGCGTTGGACGAGGCGTGTGCGCACACCCACGCCGGCGCGCAATACACGCCAGCGACCGTGTCGCTCATCGCGCAGCGGCGGGCCGCGGTGCGTGGGGCGTCGCCCCCGGCGTCGACATCGGCGCCGATCGATCCGATCGGGCCCGGAGGAGGAGCGCCGATGGACATGTTCGAGCGATTCGGCGCTGAACTCGAGGCGATGTTTCTGGGACCCAGCGCACCGGTGACGCCGCCGGGGTCAGTCGCGCCGGCGCGGGCGGCGGCGGCGACGCGGCCGCTCGCTGAGATCGAGGCTGAACTGCGGGTCCGGCTCACGGAAGAGGGAGCCGTGGTGCGTGGTGTCGACGTGGCGCGCGCGGTCGCGGTCGCCACCGGTCACCGCGTCGTCTGGCCCGTTTGACCCGGGTGAGCGTGCGGGTCCTCGCTGGCGTCGCCGCCGTCTTGCTCGCGGTTGGGGTGTGGATCACCGCACACCGTGCGAGTGCTCGGGCACCTCAGGGCGTCGAGGCCCTCGTCGCCGAAACCGTGCCCAAGGTCGAAAAGGCCGTCGGGCTCCGCTACAAGCGTCCGCCCAAAGTCGAGGTCCGGTCCAGGGCGCAGGTGCGCGCGTTTCTGGAGGAGCAGCTGCACGACCCGCGACAGGTGACGGAAATCGCGGGCACGGCGGCCGTGCTCAAGCTGCTCGGGATGATTCCCGATTCGCTCGATCTGATCAAGGAAGACGAGGATCTGTTGACCGAGCAGATCGCCGGATTCTACGATCCCAAGACCAAGGTGCTCTACTGGATCGCCGGCGAGTCGCAGGACATGCTCGATCAGGTGATTCCGCACGAGCTGGTGCACGCGCTGCAGGATCAGTACATCAATCTCGATTCGATCGAGAACGCCGAAGGGAACGACGATCGGACGCTGGCCGCGCAGTCGGTGTTCGAGGGGCAGGCAGTCTACGAACAGCTGGCGATCGCGATGGGCAACACGGCCTTCGCGGCGCATCTGCCCGGCATTTACGACAAGATGCGCGAGATGATCCGGCAGAACCGCAAGACCATGCCCCAGTTCTCGGCGGCGCCGATGGTCGTGCAGGAGACGACGATCTTTCCGTACCTGAACGGGCTGGAGTTCATGCAGCGGTACGAGGCGCATTTTCCGGGGGGGATTCCGTACGAGCATCTCCCTGTGTCGACGCAGCAGGTGCTGAGTGAGCAGGCGTATTTTGGGGCGCCGCCCAAGGTGCCCATTGTGGTGACGCTGCCGGCGCCCAAGCGTGGGACGGTGCGATATGTCAACACGATGGGGGAGTTTCAGACCCGGCTCTTTTTCTATCAGCATCTCGAGGACCTGAACGTGGCCGTTCGTGGCGCGGCGGCGTGGTCGGGGGATCGCTACGAGGTCATCGATGTGCCCGGTGGGCAGGCGCTCGTGTGGGTCACCCTGCTCGACTCTCCCGTGGACGCGGCCCAGTTCATCGACCTGGCCCGACAGAGCATGCCGCAGGGGCGGCCCAAGCGGACAGTCACGGTCTCGCCGATCGAGGTCGGCGGGCATCCCGGTGTGCTCTATGTCGATTCGCCGGGCGTGCCGGTGTCGGCGCTGGTCGACACGGCCCGGGTTACAGCCCGATCAGGCGCGTAAGACCAAAGAGCACGATCGCGATCAGCCCGCCCAGGACATAACCGGTGCGCACGATCAGCCTGAGCTCGCGCTCGATCACGCCGCGAATGAGCTGCTCCAGCCGGTCCTGATCAAACGCCAGCACCTTGCGTTCAACCATCTCCTGGACGTGCAGGCGTTCGACCAGCGTCGGGATCTGCGCCTCGATCCAATTCCAGATGGCCGGTGAGAGGAGGCGCGCCACGCGCGGGACGGTGTCGGGCGGCACCCACCGCCCCAACCGTCCAATCGGTCGGTCGAGCAATCGCTCGGCGGCCGCGCGGGTCGCGCCCCGCACGAGGGTCTCAGCGCGAGGGGACGTGGCGGCGCTCAGCACCCAGTCGGTAATGGTGTCGTCGTCGACCGCGGCCAACAGTTGGCCCCAGGTGCGTGCCTGCACGGTATCGAGGAGGCGCGACGTGGCCTCGACGAGGAAGCGGCGCGTGCCGTCGGCGCGGAGCACGCGCAGCAGATAGTCGCCGGCCACGCGCTCGAGGGCTGCGGCGCGCTCGTCATCGCCGACGATTGCAGCGGGCGGCTGCCTGAGAAACGACACGACGGCCGCGTGGACCGAGGTCGAGATCTCGCGCCGCACGGTCGGATCATCGAGCAGCGAGGCCAGTTGTTCGACCCCGTCGTGCTCCAACGAGTCGATCAGCTTGTCGAACGTCTGCTCGGTGACGAGGAGGCGGGCGATCAGTCGCTCGTGGAACTTCAGGTCGTCGACGAATCGCTGAAAGAGCTCGTGGAGCGACGCGCGAATGCGCTCGCGTGCGGCAGGATGGTGCAGGACCGTGCCCAGTCGGCCGACAGCGAGAGGCAGGTAGGAATCGATGGCCCCCTCGACCGTGCGGACGATCGCCGGCGGGACCCGATCGAGCAGCGGCGTGTTCGAGGCCAGGATCGCGCCCGCATGCGTGGCCAGCTGGTCGCGCACGATCCGCTCCAGATCGGGCGATGCCGCGAACGATTCCGCCCACGCCGCCGTGCGGGCCGCCAGCTCACCGCGACGCTCTTCGGTGAGGAGGGACGCCAGTGGTCGGTCGGCCAACTCGGCGCGGGCGCGCACGACCGTGCGGCGCACCTGCTCGGCGAATTCGGCGCTGCCGGTGTGGGCGACGACGCGGTCGGCGATGGCCTCGGCGGTTGCCGACAGCGCCTCACCGGCTTCGCCCGCGGCCGCCGGCGACAGGAGGTCGCGGAGCGAGCCGCGCTCCTCCTCGAGGAGCTGATGGAGCATGGTTTCCAACCGGTCGTCCAGCGCGTCGCGGAGCCCGGACCGTCCGATCTCTTCTAGGAGATCGTGGGGTGTGAGCAGTCGTTCACCGACCGTCTTGCCGACGCTCTTAGCCAGCCGCGCCTGATTTTTTGGGATCGCGCCCTGAAACCAGAGGATGCGCCGCCGAGGGCGGAACAGCATCCAGACTGCCACGGTGTCCGAGAACCCACCCGCGATCGTGCCGATCGCCACCTGGATCGCGAACTGCAACCAGGAGTTGGCGACGGGCACCTTTAAGGCGCCGCGACGACCGTTGGAACTGGGCCTGTAACTGGGCTCACCGCCGGCTCGCCGTTGGAGGACGCCAGCCGAGGCTCCACGTGCGTATCAACGGGGCGCTGGTCGGCAAGCACGTTCCCTGGTGTGCGCGCGGGCGCTGGCAGGAGGGCCACGCGCAGGACGTCGTCCATCGAGGTCACGAACGTGAACAGCATGTTGGTGCGCACCTCGGGGGGCACGTCGCGCAGATCCTTTTCGTTGGACTTGGGGAGGATCACCTCGCGGAGCCCGGCGCGATACGCCGCCAACACCTTCTCCTTCACGCCGCCGATCTCCAGTGCCCGGCCGCGGAGCGTCACTTCGCCGGTCATGGCGACGTCGCGGCGGACGGCGCGGCGACTCAGGACGCTGGCGATGGCCAAGGTGACGGCGAGGCCCGCGCTCGGGCCGTCCTTGGGGATGGCGCCCGCGGGGAAATGGACGTGGAGGTCGGTTTCCCGAAACTCCTTGTCCTCGACGCCGAGCGTCGCGGCGCGTGAGCGCACGTACGAGTAGGCCGCGTCGACGGACTCGCGCATGACGTCGCCCAGTTGACCGGTCACGGTGAGGCGACCGGTGCCCGCCATGCGGAGCGCCTCGATGACCATGAGATCGCCGCCGGTCGAGGTCCAGGCGAGGCCGGTGACCGCGCCGATCTCGGGCTCCTGCTCGGCCTCTTCGACGGCGTAGCGGGGGCTGCCGAGGATCTCCTCGACCTTGGGGTTGTCGATGACCCAGGCGCCTTCTTCGCCGTCGGCTTTCTTGCGCGCGCGGCGGCGCATGATGGCGGCCAGGTTGCGCTCAAAGTTCCGGAGGCCCGCCTCGCGAGAGTAGCGGCTGGAGATGAACCCCAGTACCTCGTCGGTGAACTGGATGTCTTTGTCGCTGATCCCGTGCTCCTCGAGGAGTCGTGGGAGCATGTAGCGCCAGGCGATCTCGACTTTCTCTTCGACGGTGTAGCCCGCGATGCGAATGACTTCCATACGGTCGCGGAGCGGCGCCGGGATGTCGAACAAGTTGTTGGCCGTGCAGATGAACAGGCAGGCCGACAGATCGAACGGCAGGTTGAGATAGTGGTCGACGAAGGCGTTGTTCTGCGACGGATCGAGGACCTCGAGCATCGCGGCCGTCGGATCGCCGGACGGGCCGCCGTTGGTCATCTTGTCGATCTCGTCGATCATGAGGACGGGGTCCTTGACCTGCACGCGGCGGAGCGATTGCAGGAGGAGGCCCGGCATCGAGCCGACGTAGGTGCGGCGGTGGCCGCGGATCTCGGCCTCGTCGCGCACGCCGCCGACGGAGATTCGGTAGAACTCGCGGCCGATGGCGGTGGCGATGGCCTCGCCGAGCGAGGTCTTGCCGGTGCCCGGCGGTCCGACGAAGCAGAGGATCGGGCCGTGGGGATCGCCGCCGCGGAGTTTGCGGACCGCGAGGTATTCGACGATGCGTTCTTTGGCTTCGTTCAAGCCGTAGTGTCGGCCGTCGAGCGCGGCCTCGACTTTCTGGAGGGTGATTTCTTCATCGCCCGAGCGCGCGTGCCAGGGGAGGGCGAGGATCCAGTCGAGATATGTGCGGATGACCTGATACTCGCTGGATGCCGGCGAGAGCATGCGCATGCGCTCGGTCTCGCGGCGGGCTTCCTGGCCGACTTTCTCGGGGAGGTTGGCCTCGTCGATCTTGCGGAGGAGATCGAGGGTCTCTTTCTCCGCCGGGTCGGCCTCGCCGAGCTCTGATTGGATGGCGCGCAGCTGCTGTCGGAGGTAGAACTCGCGCTGGTGCTGCTCGATCTTGATCTCGGTCTGGCGCTTGACGTCTTCCATGACGCGGGCGCGGGCCACCTCGCGCTCGAGGCGCGTGAGGATGAACCGCAGGCGCTGGCCGATGTCGAGGCGCTGCAGGACCTCGTCCTTGTCGGAGATCCGGAAGTTCATGTTGGTCGACGCCAGATCGGCGAACCGTCCCGGGTCGCTGACGTTCATCTTCAAGATCGCGGGCACTTCGTCGGGGATGCGCTCGACCAACTCGGCCAGTGTTTCGGCGGCGGCGACGATCCGGGCGACAAGCTCGTCGAGCTCTTTGGAGTCAGCCGGCGTCTCGCGGGCCGGGCGAATGGCGGCGATGACAAAGGGCTCGGTTTGCCGAATCTCCTCGACGACAATGCGACGCAGACCTTGCAGGGTGATCTGGACGGTGTCGCCCGGGAGGTTGATGCGCTCGTGGACGCGGGCGGCGACACCGACGCGGCCGATGAACTGCGGCGACTCGATCGGCTCATCGTGTTCGCCGCTGGCGACGACGAGGGCGACGATGAGGCCGGGTTCCTCGTTGGAACGGAGGAGCGCGAGGTTCTCGGGCGCGCCCATCTGCACGGCGATCGTCCCCAGGGGGTAGACGATGGTCGAACGGAGCGCCATGAGGGGGAGGGTCGGTGGCAGCTCCGACTTCAGGATCTCTTCTTTGCGCTGTGCCCGGGCCATTGTCCTATATCCTAATCCGCCGTACGTTTAAAGGCTATGTTCGACGAGCTAAGCGAGAAGCTGGAGGCGACGTTCGCCCGCCTGCGCGGGAAGGGCGTGCTCACCGAGGCCGACATCAAGGAGGGGCTGCGCGAGGTGCGCCGCGTCCTGCTCGAGGCCGACGTGAATTTTCAGCTTACCCGGGAGTTCTTGGAGCGTGTCGAACGCCAAGCGGTCGGCGTGTTGGCTCTCAAGACAGTCTCACCCGCGCAGCAACTCGTCAAGGTCGTGTATGACGAACTGACGGCAATGCTGGGCGAGCGGCGCGAGGGGTTGAGACTCAGTTCGGTGCCGCCGACCGTCGTCATGATGGTCGGGTTGCAGGGGTCGGGGAAGACGACGACTGCCGCTAAGCTGGCGCGGAAGCTCAAGGCCGAGGGGCGGGTCGCGCGGCTCATCGCGGCGGACGTGTATCGGCCGGCGGCGATCGATCAGCTCGAGACGTTGGCGACGCAGCTCGATGTGCCGATTTACGTCGAGCGGGGGACGACCGACGTCGTGAAGATCGCCAAGCATGGGATCGAGGAGGCCAAGCGGGCGCGGGATCGCGTGGTCATCGTCGATACTGCTGGTCGGTTGCAGATCGACGACGACATGATGGCGGAGCTCGAGCGGCTCAAGGACGCGATCCGACCGGATGAAATTCTGCTCGTCGCTGACGGGATGACGGGGCAGGATGCGGTGCGGATTGCGCAGGGGTTTGATGCGCGGCTCGGGGTGACCGGTGTGGTGCTCACCAAGATGGACGGTGATGCCCGGGGTGGGGCGGCGCTGTCGATCTATGGGGTGCTCAAGAAGCCGATCAAGTACATCGGTGTCGGCGAGAAGACTGACGCGCTCGAGGAGTTCCATCCGGATCGGATGGCGAGTCGGATCCTCCAGATGGGGGACGTGCTGACGCTCGTCGAGAAGGCGCAGTCGACGTTTGATGAGGCGGAGGCGAAGAAGCTCGAGAAGAAGGTTCGCAAGGAGGGGATGGATCTGCAGGATTTTCTCACGGCGATGAAGCAGATTCAGAAGCTTGGGCCGTTGGAGGGCGTCTTGAAGATGTTGCCTGGGGTCAACACCAAGATGCTCAAGCAGGCCAACGTCGATCCGAAGCGGATGAAGCATCTCGAGGCGATTGTCTTGTCGATGACGCCTGCGGAGCGGAAGAATCCTGGCCTACTGAATGGGTCCCGCCGGTCGCGGGTCGCCAAGGGGTCGGGGCGGCCGATCGCCGAGGTGAATCGGTTGCTGGAGCAGTTTCGGGATATGCAGAAGATGATGAAGAAGGTGGCGCAGGGCGGCATGCGGATGCCGCCGGGCATGTTTGGGATGCGGTAGAAAGTGCCAAAAGGAAGAACTCTTCTGTAAGACAAGAAGCCTAGGTTAAGACAAGAAGCCTAGGTTCAAGACGAGAAGCCTAGGTTCAAGACGAGAAGCCTAGGTTTAAGACAAGAAGCCTGGGTTTCATAAAACACGAAGTGTTTTTATGAAACCCGGGGCTTCTTAAGTAAGTTTTTCTACCTTAAGCGTGGGACCCTGGGTGCGGTCCGGAGATGCCGGACGCGCGATGAGCCCGTGGGAATGTTCGTGAGTGGAGCGTGAGCAATGGTTCGTATCAGACTGCGCCGGATCGGGCGCAAGAATGCCCCCGTGTACCGCATCGTCGTGGCCGACTCGCAGAGTCCGCGTGATGGGCGGTTCATCGAGATCATCGGGCAGTACTCGCCCCGCCAGGCGGCGGAGCAGAGTCTGTCGGTGAACACCGAGCGTGCCAACTACTGGCTCGATGTTGGCGCACAGCCGAGCGACACCGTGCGCTCGCTGCTCCGTCGTGCGGGCGTGCTCAAGGCGCGCCATGAAGCGCGCCTGGCGCGGAAGCTCTCCGCCACGGCCATCCCCGTGGCTGAGAAGTCGACCGAGGCGTAACGTGCCGGCGCCCGAGTACGTGATCGTCGGGCGCGTCCGCAAAGCACACGGAATCCGCGGCGAGCTCGTCGTGGAATCCCTGACCGACGCGCCGGAGGCGGTGTTCGCCGCCGGCCGGCGTCTCCTGGCCGGGACGATCACCGGCGAGGTCGCGGGCGGCGCGCCGGAGGAAGTGCACATTCGGCGGGCGACGCCGTTCAAGGGTGGGTGGATCGTGCGCCTGAACGAGATCGCCGACCGCAACGCGGCGGAGCTCTGGCGGGAGCGGTACTTCCTGCTGCCCGCGGCGGAGCTCGCGCCGCTCGCCGCCGACGAGGTCTACTTTCACGACCTGGTCGGGCTGCGCGTCGAGCTGGCGGGCGGCACCGCGTTGGGGCGCGTGGAAGCGCTGTTCGAGCTCCCCCAAGGTCTTGTTTTGGATGTCCGGACCGATCGGGGAACGGTCATGGTGCCGTATCGTCCGGAGGTCGTGACGAGCGTCGATCTGGCCGCGGGCGTCGTGGTGATCGATCCACCGGCGGGGTTGCTGGACTGAGCATGCTCACGGTCAATATCGTCACGATCTTTCCCGAGTTCTTTCAGGTCCCGCTCGGCCTGAGCATTCCAGCGCGCGCCGCCGCCGCGGGGGCCGTCGTGTATCGCGTCATCGATCTGCGCGACTACACGCACGATCGGCATCGGACGGTTGACGACACCGCCTACGGTGGCGGCCCAGGCATGGTCATGCGTCCCGATCCGTTCTTTGAGGCCGTCGAGGCGATCGGGGCGACGGCGCCGATCGTCCTGCTCTCGCCGCGCGGTACCCACCTCTCGCACGACGATGTCATGCGCTATGCCGGCGGCGAGGAGCTGACGATCCTTTGCGGCCACTACAAGGACGTCGATCAACGGGTGGCCGATCATTTGGCGACCGAGGAACGCTCGCTCGGCGATTTTGTGCTGAGTGGCGGCGAGCCCGCCGCGTTGGCCGTCGTCGATGCGACGGTGCGGTTGCTGCCCGGCGCTATGTCGGACGCCGAGAGCGCCCGGACGGACTCGTTCTACGGCCGGGGACTGAGCGCGCCGAGCTACACCCGGCCCCCGGAGTACCGCGGGTACCGGGTGCCTGACGTTCTCCTGTCCGGCGACCACCGCCGGATCGCGGAGTGGCGGGAGAAGCAGGGCGATCGTCTGACGGCAGAACGTGCGAATCTGGCGTCAAACCGTCGGGATCATTAGAATTAGGGTCTGTCAAAACAATCTCAGACCGAGTGTTTTTTATGCACGAATTCAGCGAAACCGAAAAAGAGTGGCTGCGGCCGAACGTCCCGGCGTTCCGCGCCGGTGACACGCTGCGGGTGAACGTGCGCGTGCGCGAAGGCGACAAGGAACGGCTGCAGGCGTTTGAAGGCGTGTGCATCGCCCGCCGTGGCGGTGGGGTCAGTGCGACGTTCACGGTGCGCAAGATCTCCAACGGCATTGGCGTCGAGCGCATCTTCCCGCTGCATAGCCCCATGATCGGCGACATCACCATCGTCCGTCGCGGACGCGTGCGGCGCGCCAAGCTGTACTACCTGCGCCATCTCACCGGCAAGGCCACGCGCATCCGCGAGAAGAAGGTCAAGACCGCGGTCCCGACGACGAGCGCCGCGGAGTAACTGCTGTGGCCGGGAGCTCACGCCCGGCATCGACCCCGCCCAAACGGCGGCGGTGGAGCGACATTGAGCGCGAGCTGCGGCGCGAGCACGGGCCGCACCTCGCCGGGATCGATGAAGTTGGACGGGGCCCACTCGCGGGCCCCGTTGTCGCGTGCGCCGCCATCATGCCCGCCGACCAACGCGCCATCCCTGGGGTCAACGACTCCAAGCAGCTCGACGCCGCCGAGCGCGTGCGATTGGCCGTCCTGATTCGCGATCGTGCCGTCGCCATTGCCGTCGGCGCGGCGTCCGTGCACGAGATCGAGCGCCTCAACATCTACCACGCCACGGTGCTGGCGATGCGGCGTGCACTCGCCCGGCTGCGCGTGACGCCCAACCACGTCGTGGTCGACGGCAACCCCCTGCGCTCACTCGGCGTCCCCCACCGCGCCGTCGTGGGCGGCGACGCCCGGTGCTACTCGGTCGCCTGCGCCTCGATCGTGGCCAAGGTGACGCGCGATAGCCTCATGACACGCCTTGCGGCGCGGCATCCCGGGTATGGCTGGCACAGTAACGTCGGCTACGCCACTCGCACGCATCTCGACGGGCTGCTCTCGCTCGGGGCGACCCAGCACCACCGGCGTACGTTCTGGTCTGTCGCCCAACTCGAGTTGATGCTCACGGACGCACCAGAGGACGAAGACGTGATCGAGTCATGACGGCCCTCCCCACATCGGTCTTTCGCCCCGGGCTCCTCGACGGCCAGGTGGCGTTCATCACGGGCGGCGCGACGGGCATCGGCTATGGCGTGGCCGAGCTCCTGTCGGCGCTCGGCGCCCACGTCGTGCTCGCCAGCCGCAAGCGCGAGCGCCTCGATGCCGCCGTCGAGCGACTCGCCACCGCGGGGTGCTCGGCCAGCGCCGAGACCCTCGATGTGCGGGACGCCGACGCGGTGAAGACCACGATTCAGAAGGTCGCCACCGAGCGCGGACGCATCGATCTCCTGGTGAATAACGCGGCCGGCAACTTTTACGCGGCCTCGGAGTCGTTGAGCGCCAACGCCTGGCGATCGGTTGTCGAGATCGATCTCTTTGGGACGTTTTTCTGCTCGCAGGCGGTCGCGGCGGTCATGCGTGGGCAGGGTGGTGGGCGCATCATGAACATCTCGATGACGCTGCACTATCGGGGGTGGCCGCAGATGGCGCATGCCACAGCGGCAAAAGGGGGGATTGACGCGCTCACTCGTACGCTGGCAGTCGAGTGGGCCCCTGCGCGCATTCGCGTGAACGCAATCGCCCCCGGCCCGATCCCCACCGAAGGCGTCCGCAAAGCCTTCACGCCGCCCCCCGGCAGCGGGGTGCCGGACTTGGGAATGGTCGATAAGGCAATGGACGAGTACGCCAAGAAAACGATACCGCTTGGGCGGTGGGGAACACCCACCGACATCGCCAACATGGTCGCGTTCCTGGCATCCCCGGCCGGAGAGTGGATCACCGGCGCGATCCTTGTAGTGGATGGAGGCGAGTGGCTGGCTCGCCCGAGCAGCTAAAACAGGTCGAACTGCCTGAACGTCACAACTTTGGTGTGACTTGGGTCACACCCGAGAGCTCTTGTCGGCCTCGGTACATTTCTCGCAGACGACTAGACGTATCAGACAACGAGGGAGGGAGACAGATGAAGCCGACGTTCAAGCAGATGCTGGCGTTGACACTAATTGCGCCCGTTATGGGGGCATGCGTCCACCCAGGCCAGTACAAGAAGGACCTCGCCGAGACGCGCGGAGAGATCCAGCAGGAGAAGACGGAGCGGATTGCCGGCGATGACGCGAATAAGGCCGACATCGCGTCGGTGAAGGGCGACGTGCAGAGCCTGCGGTCGGATCTGGACGCGATGCGCACTGAGTTCAATGCCAAGATCACGGCCCTCGAAGAGGGGATCAAGTTCGATGTCCCGGTGAACTTTGCGTTCGATGACGCCACGGTCCGCGACCAGGACAAGGCGGCGCTCGACCGGTTTGCCGCGATCAGCCAGAAGTACTACGGCGGCGCCAAGATCACGATCGAAGGCTTTGCTGATCCCGCCGGCTCCAAGCAGTACAACCTCGCGCTCTCGACGCGCCGCGCGGATGCGGTGCGTGACTACCTCTCGTCCAAGGGCATCGAGATGGGCGCCCTCAAGACGGTGGGCTACGGCAAGACGCGCCTCGTGAACCCCAACGCGTCCAAGGACGATCCGGGTGCCGAGCAGAACCGCCGTGTCGTGTTCGTCATCGAGACCAAGCCGGAAGGCGGGGCTCCGACGGCCAGCGCCGACGCGCCGACCACGCCTGGGCAGCAATAAATTCCTGCTCCAAAAAAAACGGTGCCCCGACTCACCCAGAGTCGGGGCCGTTTTTTTTTAGGCTGTGTTAGGCGATGATCTCGAGATCGGCCGGCGTGACGACCACCGGGCCGTGCTTGGGGACGTCAATGGTCACCATGTCGACCAACGGGTCCGCCGCCGCGCGCTTCACCCGCGAGACCTCGACGATCAACCCCACTCTGCCGTTGACGCGCGGCACGCCCGACTGCTGGACACGAGCCGAGCGTCCCGGGACACACTCGTCGATGTGGGCCATGGGGATAGTATATAGCGGATGCGGCGAGCGGTGAATCGATGGCTACACGGGCGCGATGGGAGGTGATCTTGTGCCCTCCCCACCCAACGGAGTCAGCCCATGCTCGATATTCGATTGCTGCTTGCTCTGCTCATGCTTGTCCTGCGCTGGGGCGTTCGCCTGCTTAGCCAAGCGCGGCGAGCACCTCTTCCGCTGCCCGTCGGCCGCTCGCGATCGCGCCGTGCACCGTCCCTGACCGACCGTCCGGATCGGTTGCCTCCCCGGCGAAGAAGAGCGTACGATCGATAGGGGTCCCGAGCGCGAGCGGCGCGTCCACGGCGTTGGCCAGCCCGTAGCTATAGGCGCCGCGCGCATACGGATCGTGTTCCCAGTCATGGTACCAGTGCTCGACCTCCAGGGCGTCCAGCCAGCGGCGTTCGACGTCGAGCTGCGTCGCTAGGCCGTCCAGCGCCCGATCGGCGATCGTCTCCCCGTCGGATTGCGCGAGGGCTGCGGCCGTGGGTCCGCCGACCCACCCGACGAGGAGCGGTGTGCGGAGCGGGTACGACGTCCACCAGATCGGCACCGTGGGGTCTGCCGTGTGCAGGAACCCCAGCCGGTCGAGGCCCATCCCCTCCCAGAACGGCTCCCGGAATCGGACGACGAGCCGCACGACCGATCCGGTTGCGATGTTGTCGATGGCCGACCGCTTGTCGGCCCCGAGTGGCGGGTCGAAAACGATCCCATCGTCCGCGGCCAGGATGGCGAGTGGCACTGTGATGATAGCCGTTCGCGCTTGGGTGATCGCTCCGCCGGCACAATGGGCGGTGACGCGGGTCTGGCGCCAGGCGATGCGTTCGACCGGCGATCCGAGCCGCAGGGCGTCGGGAGCAAGGCGTCGCGCCAGCCACTGCGGGACGCGGTCGTAGCCGCTGACCACGCGATACTGGTGCGCCGCGTCGTCGCGCTCCGACGCTTCCTCGGTCAGCGCCAGCCAGCGCTCCCCGACCCGCGAGGGATCGGCGGCGTCGAACCCGCGCACGTATTGCCGTGACGCCGCCGCGTCATCGGGAGCCACGTTCGACGCGGCCAGAAATGCCTCGAACGTCCGGTCCGGGGTTCGTTGGGCGTCGAGCTGGCTTATCACGCGTTCAATGGATTCCCACGCGCCGTCCGCCGGGCCACGACTGCCTGGCTGCGCCCGCCAGTGCCGCCCTTCGATCGCCGCCAGCAGAAGGGCGGCCTGGTCCGCAACGCCAAGTGTCTCGGGAACGCGCCCGTGCACAAACTCGGCACCCAATTCAATGGGCACCGGCACACCCGGTGGCCGTAGCGTAAACACACGGCCGCCAATACGATCGCGCGCCTCGAGGACCGTGACGCTGACTCCGCCCGCAGTCAGCGCATCGGCTGCCGCCAATCCAGCGACGCCGGCGCCAATGACAACAACGTCAGTCACGCTCCTCGGCCAGCCCCATCTTGGTGGCGGTGGCCGCCAGTCCATCGGCGATGGCCCGCAACTGTCGCCGCGGCAATCGACGGAGTGCGTCGATCAATTGCGTCTGTGCGGGTGGAGGGGCTTTGCGGAGCGCGGTTCGGCCGGCGGCAGTCAGCGATAGTAAAATCTTGCGCGCGTCCTCCTTGGACCGCTCGCGCTTGACGAATCGCCGCGCCACCAGCCGATCGACGACCACCGACACCGTGCTCTGGTGCGTGAACGTTCGCTCGGCAAGATCGTTCAACGAATGTGCCGGAGCCTCGGAGAGTCGCTGCAACACCAGGAGCTGGGCCCCGGTGATGCCGGCCGTATGTTCGGCAGTCCGTGATGAGACGCCGAGTGCCCGTACGATCCGACGCAGGGCGTCGAGCGCCCCCGCCAGATCACCGTGCCCACCTGTGCCGTCGCCGGAGCGACGCGCGGGCTGACGCCCGTCCTTCGGTGCGCTTGCGCGCGCGAACTTGAGTGCCATGCGAATCAGTAGTCTAATGCACGCCCAAGAGGTTCCGGAATGCCGGCGCATCCCGAACCGCCGCAAATGTCGGATCGACCGTCAACCACGTCCGCGAGAGATAATATGGGACCGCGAGCACCGGCGTCAGGGCTGCGGCGGACTGTGACGCATCGCCCGTCAGTGCGTAGATCCGGGCAAGCTGATGTTGGTAATACACCCCATTGTACGCATCACGTGCCATCGGGACGAGTGCCACCGCCCGTTGTCCTTCCCGCACGGCCGCGTCGCGGTCGCCGAGATACGCATTCGCGACTCCAAGCTGCGCATGGGTTTGCGCGTCGTCGGGCGTGTGCGCCAGCGCCGCCAGCGCCGCAATCCGCGCCGTGTCTGCGTACGCGCGCGCACGGGTCCGGTCGCCCCGCACCGCGGCGGTCCCGGCCAGTGCCAGGCCCCATCCGACGCGATCGCCATCAAACGGTTCAGGACCGAGCGCGAGGAGCGTCTGCTGCTGCCGATCACTCAATACCCAGAAGAGGTCGGCGTACTGGGCCACGTACACAATGAGCGCCGGCGTCCCAACGGCCTGTTCCGCCGTCTCGATCAGCGCGCGGGCACTGTCGACGTGACCCTCCGCGATCTTGATCATCGCCGCGGTTTCCCAGACGCGCGGGTTCCGCGGCGCCAACTCCATGGCGCGGCCGGCGGCCTCCCGCGCCTCCGGGTAGTGCCGGAGATAGAGCTCCGCAAACGCGAGTGCATCGGCCATTCCGGCGTCCCGTGGATCCAGCAGTTCGACCTCGCGATCGTGCGTCATGGCGTCGAGCCATCGCCCTTCGCCACGCTCGGCGCGGGCGCTGGCCGCGAGCAACCCGACGTGGCGCGGCGCGACAGCCAGCCCACGCTTATACGTTGCATCGGCCGAAGCGTTGTCATTGGCACACAATCGATAGTAATCACCGAGGGCGCGATACGCCTCGGGGAGCGTGGGCGAGAGTGCCAACGCGCGGTGGGCCGCCGACAGGGCACGGTCGCGGTCTTCGGGTCGAGGCGTCTCGTTGACGTACAGCGCAGAACTGGTGATGGACATTTCGGCCCATGCCAACGCAAAGCCGGAGTCGAGGGACACGGCCTGCAAGTATCCCTCGAGCGCCTGTCGGAGGGCCGCCGGGCTGCTGCCGCTTGTGGCGCGCACGGCCTCGCCGTGCAGGAACGCATCATAGGCGGGGAGGCTCCGCGTCGGGCGCATCTCGAGCGCCGTGCGCGCGCCACGCCCCAGCGCGACGTTGAGCGCCGCGGCGACCTGCTCGGCGATGGCGCCTTGCATCTGGAACACGTCAGAGAGATCGGCATTGAAAGGCTGCGCCCATGTCGTGGTCGGCGTCTGCACATCCCGGACCTGCACGAGCTCCGGGGCGACGCGCACGCGGCTCGTGCCATTAACGTGTTCCCATTGCACGCGGCCGGTGAGCAGATAGCGCACGCCGAGCTCCCGACCGATCTGTTCGAGCGGCTTGGTGGTGTGTCGATACTGATCGGAGCTGCCGCCGGCGATCACCTCGAGTCCGGGGAGGCTGGCGAGCTTGCCGCGCACCTCGTCGGTGATGCCATCGGCAAAGTAGCGTTGATCGTCCGGTCCGCTGTTCTCGAACGGCAGGACGGCGAGTGAGATCGGCGGGAGAGGTGCTGACGGGCGCCGCATCCACGCGCTGACCGGGAGCCAGGCCAGGGCGAGCAGCACCACGCCAGCGGACGCCAGGACGACGGCACGGGGCACGCGTGGACGTTGCGCAGCGGGCTTGGTCGATCCAGACCCCAAGGCGACGCCGCCGCTCGGCGACATCAGCGCGTCGAGCGCCTCGACGATCTCGCCGGCCGACTGCGGGCGGTCCGCCGGTCGCTTCTCGAGCGCGCGCATGATGAGCGTGCTCAGGGCCGTCGGCGCCAGCGGGCGAATGTGCGCGACGTCCTCGGGGGTCTCGGCGATATGCGCGGCGATCGTTTGCTGCATCGTACGGTCGACGAACGGCGGCGCGCCGGCCAGGCACTCGTAGGCGAGGACACCCCACGCGTACAGATCGGCGCGATGGTCCGCGTGTGGGTCAGCGATGGCTTGTTCGGGCGCCATGTAGGCTGGGGTGCCGACCGCGATGCCGAGTGATGAGACGCCCGTGCTGGACGCGGTCGCGAGATCGAGTGCCTTGGCGAGCCCAAAGTCCGTGACTACGGCGTAGCCACCGGACAGGAGGACGTTCCCTGGCTTGATGTCGCGGTGCAGGACGCCGCGGGCGTGGGCGTATTCGAGCGCCGATGCCACCTGGCGGAGCAGGCGAACCGCGGCGGCCACGGGGAGCTCCCCGGCCGCCCGGAGCCGCACGGCCAGCGATTCGCCCTCGACAAACGGCATGGTGAAATACGGGATCCCCGCCACCTCGCCGGCCGATAGGACCGGCACGATGTGCGGGTGCTGCAGCGCGGCGCCGAGAAGGATCTCCCGCTCGAAGCGCTCGGCGCTGAGGGCAGCGGCGAGGTTGGGCGGGAGCACCTTGATGACGACTTTACGCCGGAGACGGGATTCCTCGGCGAGGAACACGCGCGCCATGGCGCCGCCTGCGAGCTCTCGCTCGACGACATAGGCGCCCCCGAGCGTCGCCCGCAGCTCATGCAGCAGGTCGACGTTCACGCGCGGTTCCCGTGCGGACGCTTGTGAAGGCGTCGCATCCGACGCCTGTTAGGGCGTCGTGTCGGTCTTGATCTTGGGCGCCGCGGCCTTGGGGGCGTACTCGATTCCGTACGCGCCGGTCGATTCCACTTCGATGACCGTCGGTCCCTGGCATCGTTCACTGTGCAACAAGTTGGCCTTGATCGTCGCGCGCTGGCCGGCGCCCAGCGTTTGTTCCGAGTTGCCGTACTTGATGATATACGTGCCCGACCGGACGAGGATCGTCTCATCCGTTGGGTGTCGATGCAAAGCGATCAGGTATCCGTCCGGCAGTGTCATCTTGACCGTCGATGGTCCCGTCGCGGGCGAGCCCTGCATAACCGCGAGTCCGGCGCCGGTCGGGAGCCGCGCCATGTCGCCCATCTGCTGTGCCGCCGCGCTCGCTACCAGCGAGACTGCGACAGCAGCATGCACGATGAGGACCGAGGCGAATTGCATGGGCTCTAATGTGCCGCTGCCTCCGCGGGACCGCAACCCTGCAGGACGCCGATGGCGTCGGCGTCGAGTGGGCGTGCGAACAGATAGCCTTGGGCGAGCTCGCATCCGAGCGCCAGCAACTCGTCGCGCTGTTGGGCGTGCTCGACGCCTTCGGCAACGGTACTGAGTCGGAGCGTATCGCCGAGCGCGATGATGGCACGGGCGAGGGCTGCATCGGTGCCCCCGCGGGCGACGTTGTCGACGAACGTTTTGTCGAGCTTGAGAATGTCGATCGGAAATCGTTGCAGGTAGCCGAGCGATGAGTAGCCCGTGCCAAAGTCGTCGATCGCCAGCCGGATGCCGAGTTTCTTGAGCGCCCGCAGCTTGTGGAGTGTGGACTCGGTGTCCTGCATGATCACGCTTTCGGTGATCTCGAGGACCAGACGGTCCGGTGGCAGGCCCGAGCGGCGGAGCGCGTCGACGACGTCGTCGGTGAGTCCCGGGTGTTGCAGTTGTCTGCCGGAGAGGTTGACGCTGATCGAGAGCGCGGGGCCGCCGAAGCGTGCGCCCTGGCGGCAGGCTTCGTTGAGCACCCAACGACCGAGCGGGATGATGAGGCCGGATTCCTCGGCGAGCGGGATGAATTCGCCCGGCATGACGAGGCCGCGCGTGTGGTGTTGCCACCGGAGAAGAGCTTCAACCCCGACGATTCGGCCCGACGCAAGCTCGACGACCGGCTGATAGAGCAGATGAAATTGTTGTGCGGCGATGGCCATGCGGAGGTCTCCCTCGAGCTCGAGCCGGTCGAGCACGGCGGCGTGCATCTCCGGAACGAACATGGCATGCGTGCCGCCGCCGCGCGCTTTGGCGCGGTACATGGCGACGTCGGCGTTGCGGAGCAGCTCCTCGGCTCTGGATTCTGGTCCGCCGCGGGCGATGCCGGTACTGGCGCTGACGGAGACTGACTTGCCGTCGAGCGACATCGGGATGCGCATGGCGCTTTCGACGCGGTCGATGATGGCCAGGGCTTCGGCGTCGTCGCGCACGCCTTCCAGGAGGAGGGCGAACTCGTCGCCGCCCAATCGGGCCACGGTGTCGTGCGTGCGGGTGGCGCCGACCAGGCGGGCAGCGACGACGCAGAGGAGGCGGTCGCCGGCTTCGTGTCCGAGGCCATCGTTGACGGCCTTGAAGTTGTCGAGGTCGAGAAAGCAGACCGCGACGTGGTCGCTGTCGCGCCCGGTGCGGGTGAGCGCGTGCTCGACGCGGTCGCGGAACAGGGCCCGGTTGGCGAGCCCGGTCAGGGCGTCGTGGAATGCCTGGTGTACGAGCTCCGCCTCGAGGCGCCGGCGCTCGGAGACATCGCGGAAGGCGACGACCGTGCCGATCGTCGCGGCGTCCTCGCGAATGGGCACGACCTCGTAGTCGACGGGGAACGTCGTGCCGTCGGCGCGCACGAGCGTCGCGTCGCCGTCTGTCTGGCCGAGCGAGATGGGTTGGAGGAGCTCGCCGAACATGGCGCGTGGCTCACGGCGGAGCAGTTGGCCCGCGGCGCGGTTGGCGAAGGTGATGTGGCCGTCGACATCGAGGCCGACGATGCCTTCGCCGACGGAGTCGAGGATGACGGCGTTGGTGTGCGCGAGCTGGGCGATGCGGGCCGCGGCGCGGCGGCGTTTGGTGGCGTCGACGGCGATGGCCAGGGCGATCACGACCAGGATCGCGCACCCGGCGGTGGCCAGGGCAGCTTCGGCGCGAAAGCGGGAGTTGGCATCGCTCAAGGCCTCGGTGACATCGACGGAGCGGATCACGATCCAGTCCGTGCCCGGGACGTGGCGGGTCGCGCTCACGATCGGGGTGCCGCCGGCATCGTCGAAGAGGCCGGCGGTGTCGATGCCCTTGGCGCCGAGGAGCCAGAGGCTGGGCGCGTTGTCGGCCGGGATGACGAGGCCGAAGGGCTCGGACGCCGGGTAGGCCGATGGGCTCAGGACGCGGAAGGTGTCGCCGTCCTGGGCGATGAGTTTGGTGCGGGCAGTGATGGTGCCGCCCGGTTCGCGGAGGAGGTACGGGAACAGCGTGCCACCCGGGTCGAGGGCGATGACCGCGGAGCCGGAGGTCCCGGTGACGGGGACGACGATCGAGAGTCGCGCGCTGCCCGAGGGGAGGAGCATGGGGCCGACGAGGCGTTCGCGGCGGGCGTGGCGCATGTCGGCCGCGGCGCGGAGCTCATCGGCGCTCGACGGGTCGGAGCCGTCGGCGCGGGCGACGATACGGCCGCGGGCGTCGACGATGTAGACCGAGAGGTACTGGTGGCGTTGGCGAATGGCGGTGAGGCGCGCGGTCAGAGCCGCCGTGTCAGCGGCGGTGTCCCAGTTACCGATGGCGTGGCCGTTGACGAGGGCCGGGAAGGCTGCCGCATCGAGCGCGGTTTCGCGGGCGTCGATACGGCGGTCTTCGAGCCAACCGTCGATGACTTCGCCCGTTAGTTCGGCGTGGGAGGCGAGTTGGCGTTGCCAGCGGGCGAGGGCCGCTTCGCGGAGCTGGTGGAAGCGGATCATGCCGATCCACACGGCGGTGCTCGCGACGACGAGGACCAGGGCCGCGGCGCGGATGATGTACCGAAACGAGAAGGGCGTGCGCGGCATGCTGGACCAGGGACGATTCGAGGAGGTGCGATGCCACTTCGCGTAACGATCTCGCTCGGGGGTAGGCCCGAACGGCTGTTTGTATTAGAGGGCTAGTACGGTGGGCGCGATGCGCCTGGTGAGGCGGGGAAGGTAGTCTGGCGGTGCGAGGAGGGAGTCGGGGCGCCGTCGGTGCGTTGGATTGGTTGGATAGAGGCTGGGCCGACGGGGCGGGCGACGTCTTCCTCCGACCTCGATGCGCGGGGGCGCTCGCCGGGCATCGGTGGGAGCGTGGGGATTACCGTGTCGGGGGTGGGGACGGGCGCGGGTGGGGCCTGCGTGGTCTCGGGCGTTGGGACAGCGGTCGCCGGTGCTGGTGCCGCGGGCGTCGGCGCGTCCTGCGTCGAGTCGGGGCGCGCGGAGGTGGAGGCGGTGCTCGGGGGTGTCGTGGACGGCGTGCCCGT
>DATMNB010000046.1:0-8672 GCA_035569435.1 Gemmatimonadaceae bacterium | reverse complement strand
CTGAAGGCCTGATCGACCCTGTCTGCCCACTGACGATCAGCTGAAGGCCTGATCGACCCCCTGTCTGCCCACTGTCCATCGGTCGTTGTGCGACGCCTAATAAGAGAACGCTCGTTCTTTTCTTAATGATCTGTCTTCCTTATTCGCCCTGAACATGTCAACTGCCCTCGCGCCAGCCATCGCGCGCCCCCACGCCGCCGCCACCGCCGCCCATCGCTACAAGTGGCCCATCGCCTTCGGCGTGACCCTGGCCGCCATCCTGGAGCTCGTTGACACGAGCATCGTCAACGTCGCCCTCTCCCAGATGTCGGCCAACCTCGGCGCCACCCTCGACGAAGTCACCTGGGTCGCCGTCGCCTACATCCTGGCCTCCGTCATCGTCCTCCCGGCCACCGGCTGGTTCGCCTCCCGCTTCGGCCGCAAACGCTACTTCCTGACTTCCATCACCATCTTCACCGTCGCCAGCGTCTGCTGCGGCCTCTCGTCGTCTCTCAACGTCCTCATCGTCTGGCGCATCATCCAGGGTCTGGGCGGCGGCGCCCTCATCTCGACCTCGCAGGCCATCCTCTTTGACACCTTCCCCCCGGCCGAGAAAGCCACCGCGTCCGCGGTCTTCGGCATCGGCGCCATGCTCGGACCCGCCCTCGGCCCCACCCTCGGCGGCATCATCGTCGAGCACTACACCTGGCCCTGGATCTTCCTCGTCAACATCCCCTTTGGCATCCTCGCCTACGCCCTGACCGCCAAGTTCTATCGCAAAGACCCGCCGCGCACTGGCGTCGTCCCACCCATCGATGTCCTCGGCTTCGCCCTGCTCGCCATCGGCCTGGGCGCCCTGCAGTTCGTCCTCGAGCGCGGCGAACACTACGACTGGTTCGAGTCCCACCTCATCATCAGCCTCGCCGTCACGGCCACGATCGCCCTCGTCACGCTGATCTGGTGGGAGCTCCATACCCGCCACCCGGTCCTCGACCTCCGCGTGCTCCGCCACCCATCGCTCACCGCGGCCTGCATGCAGATGTTCGCCGCCGGCATGGCCCTCTACGGCAGCGTCTTCGCCCTCCCGCTCTACATGCAATCCCTCCTCGGCTTCAACGCCGAATCCACCGGCTGGCAGATCTTCCCCAGCGCCGTCGCCAGCGGCATCACGATGATGGCCACCGCCCGCGTGCTCCCCCGCATTCACCCCCGGGTCCTCGTCGCCCTCGGCATGATCGTCCTGGCCAGCTCCATGTTCATGCACGCCACGCTCACCACCCAGAGCGGCTCGCCCGACCTCTACCTGCCCGTGATCATGCGCGGGATGGGCTTCGGTCTCATCTTCGTCCCCATCACCACCGGCGCCTTCGCCACGCTCACGGCGCGCGACGTCCCCGCCGGCGCCGCGCTCTTCAACCTCCTCCGCCAACTCGGCGGCAGCGTCGGCATCGCCATGGTCGCCACGCAACTGACCACGGCCACCGCGCGCCACCGGGCGCAGCTCGTCGAGCACGTCGTCGCCGGCGCCCCACTCACCGACGCCCGCGTCGCCGGCTTGACCCGCTATTTCCTGCGCACCACCCCCGACAGCCTCTACGCCGCCCGCCGCGCCCTCGCCGCCCTCGACCACCAAGTCGAAGCCCAAGCCAACATGCTCGCTTTCCGTGACGCCTTCACCCTCCTCGGCGCCGTCGTCCTATTGAGCATCCCTCTCGTCTTCCTCCTCCGCCGCCCAAAAGGCACGGCGGCACCGGCCGCCGACGTGCACTAACCTTTACCGGGTGCAAGCCCTCCGCATCGACCTGCACGGCCCCATCACCACCCTCGCCGCCCGCGACGTCCCGGCTCCGGCCCGCGGACGCGATGACGTGCTGGTCGAGGTCCAGGCAGCCGCCATCAACCCCAGCGACATCGTCAGCGCTGAAGGCCGGTTCGCCACGACGATGCTCCCACGCACGCTCGGCCGCGACTTCGCCGGCCGCGTGACCGACGGCCCACCCGAGCTCGTCGGCCGCAATGTGTATGGCTCGGGCGGCGACCTCGGCATCAGCCGCGACGGCGCGCACGCCGAGTACATCGTCCTGCCTCGCGACGCCGTCGCCATCCGTCCGACGAACCTGACCGTCGAGCAAGCCGCCGCCATCGGCGTCCCGTTTGTCACCGCGTGGACCGCCGTCATTGGCGCCGGCCGCCTCGTGCAGGGCCAATGGGTCGTGGCCTCCGGCGCCGCGGGCGCTGTGGGCGGCGCGGCCACCCAGCTCGCCGTCGCGCACGGCGGACACGTCATCGCCCTCGTCAAAGACGACGTCGAAGCCAAACGCCTCGACCCCCACCGCGTCGCGGCCGTCGCCCGCTCCGACCGCAACGACCTGGTCGCCGTCGCCCACACGGCCACCGCCGGCGTCGGCGCCAACCTCGCGCTCAACGGCGTCGGCGCCGCCATCTTCCAGCCGATGCTCGACGCCCTCGCGGCGGGCGGCGCCCAGGTCGTGTACTCCGCCGCCGGCGGCCGCCAGGTCACCCTCGATCTCCTGACGTTCTACCACCGCGGCCTGCGCCTGCTGAGCGTCGACACCGTCGCCGTCACCGCCGTGCAGTGCGCGCGCATCCTCACCGAGCTCACGCCGCTCTTCGAGTCCGGCGCGCTCCAGCCGTTGCCGATCCTCGAGCGCTACCCGCTGTCCGACGCCGCCCGCGCCTACGCCCGCGTCGCCGCCGGCGCACCCGGCAAGATCGTCCTCGTCCCCGATCGCCTCTTCAGGCCGTAGACGCCGCCAGGCACTGCGCGATCCACTCGTGCGCCGCCTCGATCTCGCCCGCCGACACCGCGTGACCGCCCCGCTCCCAATGCACCGTGACCTTGGCGCCCGTTTGACCCAGTAGCTCGGCCAGCCGCTCGACCTGCTTGATCGGGACGATCGGGTCCGCACGCCCCGCCCCAATGAACACCGATGTGCCGGCTAGATCCGGCAGGACCTCAGGCTCAAACGGCAGCATAGGACTCAACAACACCGCGCCCCGCAGCAACCCCGGTCGTCTGAGCAAAAGACTCCCAGCGATGTTCGCGCCATTGGAGAACCCCACGGCCACGAGCCCATCCCGATCCAGCTCGTAACTCTTGGCCGCGGCCTCGATGAACACCGCCA
Organism: Gemmatimonadaceae bacterium; assembly: GCA_035569435.1. GTDB lineage: Bacteria > Gemmatimonadota > Gemmatimonadetes > Gemmatimonadales > Gemmatimonadaceae > DASRDS01. Next base: position 5,547 of record DATMNB010000046.1, on the reverse strand, counting down.
ACTCCTCGGTCCGCCGCGCGAGATCTTCCTGATCAAACACCCCCTCCGCGATCCGCCGAAAGAATCGCGGCGCCCCGCCCTCGAGCACCTTCCCGCGCGGACTCAACATCCCCGCGCCGGGCAACACCGCCCGCCCGAGGGGCAACAGATCCTCCTCGTCGCCACCCGTCCCGTGCAGAAGCACCAACGTCGTGCTCCCCGCACGCTCGGCGCCCACCGTCGGCGGGATGTAGCGATGCACAAACCCGAGCGCGTCCCCGCTCACATCCTCGGGCCCCGTCGTGTCGGCAAACATCGACGCCGCGGCTGCCCGCACCGGCAGATGAATCGGCGGCAGGATCCCCTCGATCTCGGCACGATGCGACTCGTACTGCAGCGGCAACATCAGCCGCTCACCCAACCGCTCCACCGGCTCATCGATCGCGAACCCCGGCGGATTCGTCGCCAACTCGAACAACACGCCGCCCGGCTCGCGGAAATACACCGAGTGGAAATAATTCCGGTCGATGACCGGCGTCGGATGCAAACCTGCCTTGAGGACCTGCGCACGCACACTGAGCTCGTCGGCATCCGTCGCCACGCTCCACGCCACGTGGTGCACCGTCCCCGCCCCGCTCGTCCCCGGCAGAAATCCACCAACCGTCCGCAGATCCACCAACGTCCCCGGCCCACCATCGCCGACCGAGAACCGACGCACCCCGCCCTCCTCACGCACCGCCCGAAACCCCAACGTCTCCGTGAGCACCCGCTCGGTCGCTTCGCCCCGCTCGACCCACAGCGCGACCGCATGAAACCCATGGATGGCATGCTCGCGCGCGATCCCCGGCGCACCGCCCCACGCCGGTCTCGCCTCGGCGCCGGCGTGCGCCACGATCTCGATCATCATGCCATCGGGATCCTTGAACGCGATCACCCGCTCCGCGTCCCCACGCTTCGTCGGCCCCTCGTGCGCGATCCCATGCCGCACCAGCCGCTCCACCCAGAACCCCACCGCACTCGGCAAAATCGAGAACGACGTCACCGCCACCTGCCCCACCCCTTGCCGCCCCTGTCGCGCCCCGGGCCAGGGAAAGAACGTCATGATCGTTCCCGGATCTCCGACCTCGTCACCATAGTAGAGATGGTAGGTCTCGGGATCGTCAAAGTTCACCGTCCGCTTGACCAGCCGGAGCCCCAGGATCCCCGCATAGAAATCCAGGTTACGCTGCGGATCGCTGGCGATCGCCGTGACATGATGGAGGCCGAGGATCTTTGTCATACGTCTGAAGCTATCGACTCGGTCAACCCCCGTCGTGCCTCCCTAGCGCGACTGCGCCAGCACCTCTTCCGCGGTCAGCCCATAGAGCGGCGGCGTCGGCACGCCGCGCATGGCAAGCATGAGATAGAGTTGCCCGCGATGGTGCGCCTCGTGCTCGAGGTGGGCACGCAGCCACTTCCATACGGTGATCGTCGTGCCGCCCGGCGTCGCACACTTCTCCCCCATGCGCGCATCCGTGAGCGCGGCAAACGACGCCATCGACTCCTCGTGCAGCCGGTCGTAGTACGCCAGCGTCGCCTCGAGCCCCTCGGCCAGCTCCCGGCCATGCCCCGGATACCGCGACGGCCTCCCGTGCACCGTCTCGCCGTACATCCACCGCTCGATCCCAGCCAGATGCCGCACGAGCCCGCCCGGCGTGAACCACCCCGGCTTGGGCGTCCACTCCATGTCCTCGGGCGGAATCAACACGACCAACCGACGCGTCCGCTCGTGCACCTTGGGCAGATACCCCAGAAACTCGGCAATACGCTCTGACACGCTGACTACTCCTGTCGAATGACCGAAATCGTCCCATCGGCTTCGAGCGTCGCCCGGTCGACGAGAGCAAGCCCGTCGACCCCCGCCCGCCGCGCCGCCGCCTCGATCTCCTCCGGTACGATCCGCTCGCGATCGAGCACGCGCGCGAGCAGCGCGCCGTGCTCCACCAACACACTCGGTCGCGCCCGCACGAGTCGCCCGACGCTCACAAAGCGAAACCCCAACGCCGACGTGAGAAACACCAGCACAAGCAACGTCGCCGCGGCCACGAGCGCGGTCCACAGTGACGCGTCGTCCTGCATAACATAGTTCCGAAAGAACTGCGGGATCAGAAACAACAGCACCGCGTCGAACGGCGTCATCTGCGACAGCTCGCGCTTCCCGAGCACGCGAAAGGCGGCGAGCAGAAACCCATACACCAGCGCGACGCGCCCGACCACACGCGCCGTCTCCGCCCCAAACACACCCGCAAGCGCCAACACCGGCAGCGCGACCAGAAGCGGCAGCCCCACCCACTGCTTGCCAGTCAGAACAATCGCACGTCGCACGATCGGGTCATGAAGCAATCACCATACCGCCGGCCCAAGACCGTCGGCCCAAGGATTGCATTGGGAGACGCATGGAGTGCGAATGAATATCCACGACGCCACCGAACACTACGAGACGTGGCTGCGCCAGCGCATCCCTGTCGTCGCCTCACAGCTCCGCGACAAGCACGCGAACATGCGCAAGGACCCCGTCGCGTTCCTGCGCGGCACCTTCTACCGGTGGGCCCAACTCTGGCCCACCGTCGACGCCACCGTGCGTCACGCACCTACCGTCCTCGCCGTCGGCGACCTCCACGTCGACAGCTTTGGCACATGGCGCGACAGCGAAGGCCGCCTCTCGTGGGGCGTCGATGACTTTGACGACGCCTATCCACTCCCCTACACCAACGATCTCGTACGACTCGCCGCCAGTCTCAAGATCGCCATCGATACCGGCACCAGTCAGATCCGCCTCAGCGACGGCTGCGACGCGATCATCGAGTCCTACACCACCACGCTCCGACACGGCGGCGACCCGATCGTCCTGGCCGAAGCGTCGGAGCACATGGACAAGCTCGGCTTGGCCGAGCTCAAGCCGCCCGCGGACTTCTGGCAAACACTGACCGCCTGGCCCGCCGCACGCGGCCCCGTGCCCGCCGCCGTCACGCGAGCGCTCCGCGCGACGCTCCCCGACCGACGCCTCGCATTCCGCGTCGTTCGCCGCGAGGCCGGCGACGGAAGCCTCGGCCAACCCCGCTACGTCGCGATCGCTGACTGGGACGGCGGACGCATCGCCCGCGAGGCCAAGGCGCTCGTCCCGTCCGCGTGCGAGTGGGCCGCGGGACGACGCGGCCGGGGCCAACCATACTACATGCGCACGATGCAATCCGCGATGCGGTCGCCCGACCCGTTCCAGCGCGTCGTCGGCGCATGGCTCGTCCGCCGCCTCTCCCCCGATTCCAACCCCATCGCGCTCGCCGATCTCTCGGCGAAACGCGATGAAGCCGTTCTCCTCGGCGCCATGGGCACCGACACCGCCAACGTCCACCTGGGCACGGCCCGCCAACGCGTGGCGCTCATGGCCGACCTCCGCCGCCGCCCATCACGCTGGCTCCGCGACGCGGCCAAGGCCATGGCCAAGACAATGGAGCAGGAGTGGAAGACGTACCGCGACGCTACGTGAGCGCCGCGATGACCTCCGCCGTCGTCCGCACGCGCCCGATCCGCGGGAAGATGTGCTCGTGCGGGAACCGATGCAGCGCCGGGGTGAGAGACGCCGTCGCGTCCTCCACGACAACCAACTCGAACCCCAGCCCAACGGCCGCGCGGGCCGTCGACTCCACGCCATAATTGGTCGCAATCCCCCCGAGCACGATCTTCCGGATCTCACGCTGACGCAGCTGCTGCTCGAGATCCGTCCCAAAGAACGCCCCCCACTGCCGCTTCGTGATCAACACATCCCCTGCCTGCCGCCCCGCCTCCGGCACCAACTCGGACGCGGATGCGGGCGGCGGCGGCGCGTTGGGATCGCGGGCGGGACTATCGACCGGTAACCGCAGCATATTCGCGAGATCCACGCGCACGTAGACCACCGTCCCCCCCTTCGCCCGGAAGGCCGCCGCCAACGCGGCCGCCTTCTGCACCACCTCCGCCGAACTGTACGGGGCCGTCGGCATCGCGACGATGCCCTGCTGTAAGTCGATCAAAATGAGTGCAGTAGACTTGGCCTCGATCTCGAGCGTAGCCACACGAATCTCCAAAAGCTGAGGGAATCGTCACGTTCAGTACCGAGCACATACGCACCTAGGCGACGATTCGTTCCGCTCGTTTTCCGGCCACGCCCAATACGACCAGCACCAACACCGCGGGCAGCACGAGCGCCCGCGCCCCGATGGCGGTCTCCGCAACGGCGCCCGCCCCGCACCCGACGGTGAACCCGGCGATCCGCGCCAGCCCGTTCCCAATCCGTTGTCGCGCCCCGACCCCGACCCGTGGGTCCCGGTGATGCCCGAGCACCGCATCACCCACGTCCACCACCAACGTCGCGATGTTCGTCGTCATCGCGACGGTCGATGACCCACCAAGCTCCGAGACCTGCCCGAGCGCGCTCTGCACCGCCATCGCCGTCACGCCAAGCATGCCCGCCACCGTCGGCCCTGCCCCCAGGGCCACGCACACACACGCCGCGACCAACAACACCAACTCGATCAACAAGAGCGGCCGCAACGTCCGGACCCCTCGCGACGTTAGCCAGTCCGCGATCACCTTGGTGCCAGCCAACCCGGCGATGAACACCGGCACCGCCAGCAACCGGATGCGCGACTCCGGATCACCGGCCGCAATGTGCGCGGCCAACAACACGATGTTCCCACTCACAAAGCTGAGAAAGATCCCGCCGAGCCCGAGATAGCCGATGGCGTCCGCGCTCCCAGCCGCCGCACTGAGCAGCATCGCCATCACCCGTGCGCGCATGAGCTAATCGTGTCTCCTCGCCTCCACGATCCGCCGCTGCTGCTCGCCATACGCCTTCCACGCCTCGTCGATCACGTACGCGTGAATCGCATCCGCCTCCCGCGCGCGCAACGCCGCCACATCCGGAAAATGCTGGTCCACACCGAACGCCAACATCCCCTGCGCCCGATGCGTCCCGCCAAGCACGATGGCCCGCCACTCCCGATGCACCTCGGCCGGCGCATAGCGGAGATCGGGCACCGCCCCATCGACCGTCCACGCCCCACTCCCATCCAGCCCCGGCGAATGACACCCACTGCACAGATGCGTCTCGTACAACCGCGCCCCATCTCGGATCATGGCCGCACTGAACGCCTGCCGCGGCGGCTCCGGCACCGCCGGGATGACATTCATCGGCACCGGAAACGGCCGCGTCCCTCCCAACTTGAACGCCAGTAACCGCGCCGGCCCCCGCTTCGATTCGGGCGTCGCCATCGCACTCGCCGGCCCAAACAACCGCGACGCCGACCCCCACCCGACCGGCACCAGGACGTACTGCTCCCCATCCAATCGGTAACTCACCGGCGTGGCATCGATCGCCGACCCCGTCTGGATTGACCAGAGCCTCCGCCCATCAGTCGCGGCATAGGCATCGAGCTCCCCTGTCCCCTGCCCCTGAAAGACCAGGTTCCCCGCCGTCGACAACACACTGCTATTCACCGCCAGCGGATGCTCGACTGACCACCGCACCACACCCCGCACCGGATCCCACGC
>DATMNB010000045.1:0-11544 GCA_035569435.1 Gemmatimonadaceae bacterium | reverse complement strand
GCTGGCGCTCGTGATCGCGCAGCTGCTGCGGTTTGCCAACGCTGACCCCAGGGAGATCGATGGCGCCGCGATCGCCTCGGTGGTGCCGGCGATCACGGGGCCGCTGGCTGAGGCGTGCGAAGGCTTGACCGGGCGTCGGGCGATCGTGGTGAATGGCGGGTCGCCGCTGCCGATCCGGCTCGAGGTGGACGAGCCGTTGTCGGTCGGCGCGGACCGACTGATCAACACGTTGGCCGCGAGCCAGCTCTATCACCGGGACACGATCGTGGTGGACCTCGGGACGGCGACGACGTTTGACTGCATCACCGCCAACGGGACGTTCTTGGGCGGCGCGATCGCGCCCGGGGTGCGGACGTCGGCGGACTCGCTGACACGCCGCACGGCCAAGCTGCCGTCGACGGAGCTCGTGGCGCCGCGCCGGGCGATCGGGACGCGGACGGAGGAGTGCATCCGGGCCGGCGTGGTGTTTGGCGCGGCCGACGCGATCGACGGGATGGTGCGCCGGATCAAGCGGGAGTGGCCGGGCGGCGTGGTGCCGTGGGTGGTGGCGACCGGCGGGTTGGCGAAAGTGATCCAGCCGTACTGCGAGAGCTTTGACCTGGTCGCGCCGAACCTCACGCTGGAGGGGTTGCGTCTGGCGTACGACCTTCTCGTGACGCCACAGGCGTAACTCGTAAGTAACTAATATTCCACAATTTGTAAGGCCTTGACTTGCGGGGGTCGGTCCGGGTAGACTTGCGGCTATTAGCACTCCTAACGGATGAGTGCTAAAGGCATCAACCTATCAGGACAGAGAGGAAGTCGCTATGGCCACCAAGAGCACGACGAAGGTCAGCCCACTGGCCGACCGCGTCGTCGTGAAAGCGCTGGAAGAGGCGGAGCAGATGCGGGGCGGGTTGTACATCCCCGACACGGCCAAGGAGAAGCCGCAGCAGGGCGAGATCGTCGCCGTGGGCCCGGGCCGGTTCGACGAGGGGAAGCGGGTGCCGATGGAGGTCAAGGTCGGCGACAAGGTGTTGTATGGGAAGTACAGCGGCACGGAAGTGACGATCGACAACGAGCCGGTTCTGATCCTCCGCGAGTCGGATGTCCTCGCGGTTATTGGCTGACCTTTTAGCGAAGGCGAAGACATATGGCAAGCAAGGAACTGTATTTCAACACCGAAGCGCGCGCGGCGCTCAAGCGCGGCGTGGATCAGCTGGCGGAGGCGGTCAAGGTGACGCTCGGCCCCAAGGGCCGGAACGTCGTGATCGACAAGAAGTTTGGCGCGCCGACGGTGACCAAGGATGGCGTCACCGTGGCCAAGGAGATCGAGCTGGCGGATCCGCTCGAGAACATGGGCGCGCAGATGGTCAAGGAAGTCGCGACCAAGACGTCGGACAACGCCGGTGACGGCACGACGACGGCGACGGTCCTGGCCCAGGCGATCTTCCGCGAGGGGCTCAAGAACGTGACCGCCGGCATCAACCCGATGGCGCTCAAGCGCGGCATCGACAAGGCGGTCGTGGAAGTCGTGGCCCAGCTCAAGAAGATCAGCGTCCCGACGGCCGGCAAGAAAGAGATCGCCCAGGTCGGCACCATCTCGGCCAACAGCGACTCCGAGATCGGGAATTTGATCGCCGAAGCGATGGAGAAGGTCGGCAAGGACGGCGTCATCACGGTCGAGGAGGCCAAGGGCCTGGAGACGACGCTGGAGACGGTCGAGGGCATGCAGTTCGACCGCGGGTATCTCTCGCCGTACTTCGTGACCGACCCGGACAAGATGGAGTCCGTGCTCGAGGATGGCCTGATCCTGATTCACGACAAGAAGATCTCGTCGATGAAGGATCTGCTGCCGATCCTGGAGAAGGTTGCGCAGCTGGGCAAGCCCCTGCTGATCATCGCCGAGGACATCGAAGGTGAGGCGTTGGCGACGTTGGTCGTCAACAAGCTCCGTGGCACGCTGCGCGTGGCGGCGGTGAAGGCGCCGGGCTTTGGCGACCGCCGCAAGGCGATGTTGCAGGATATCGCCGTCCTGACGGGCGGCCAGGTGGTCTCCGAGGAAGTCGGGTTCAAGCTGGAGAACGCCGTGCTCAACGATCTCGGTAAGGCCAAGCGGATCGTGATCGACAAGGACAACACGACGCTGATCGACGGCGCCGGGGCGAGCGACGCGATTCAGGGGCGGATCAAGGAGATTCGCTCGGCGATCGACAAGTCGACGTCCGATTACGACAAGGAGAAGCTCCAGGAGCGTCTGGCGAAGCTGGCCGGTGGTGTCGCGGTCATCAACGTCGGGGCGGCGACGGAGTCGGAGATGAAGGAGAAGAAGGCCCGCGTCGAGGACGCGTTGCACGCGACCCGCGCGGCTGTCGAAGAGGGGATCGTCCCGGGCGGCGGTGTGGCCCTGATCCGTGCCCAGGCGGCGCTCAAGTCGTTCAAGGCCGGTGATGCTGACGAGCAGGTTGGCGTCGAGATCGTGCGTCGCGCGATCGAGGAGCCGATCCGGATGATCGTCCAGAACGCTGGTGGGGAAGGGTCGATCGTCGTCGAGAAGGTGCGGGAGTCGAAGGACAACAACTTTGGCTACAACGCGCTGACCGATAAGTACGAGAACCTGGTTACGGCCGGGGTCATTGACCCGACCAAGGTTACCCGTACGGCGCTGCAGAATGCGGCGTCGATTGCGGGCCTCCTCCTCACGACCGAAGCGCTGGTCGTCGAGAAGAAGGAAGAGAAGTCGTCAGCACCGTCCGGTGGCGGCGGTGGCGGCGGCATGGGCGGCATGTACTAGACCTTCGGTCTAGTACATGAGAAAAGAGGGGGGCCGAGAGATCGGCCCCTCTCTTTTGCTATAGCGACAGATCCAGCTGGAGCGGCCGTGGGTCGGTCACGGTCCCCTGGCCTGCAGCGATCACTGGGGCAGCGCACATCGGACGTACAGCCGCGAGGGCGAGAGCCGGTGTGTTACAGTTCTCGCTCAGGTGCGCCAGGATGACCTGACGTAAGCCACGGTGTTTGACGTTGGCCACGAATGCGCCCGCGGCCGCGTTGCTCAGGTGGCCGTAGGAACTGGCGATCCGACGGCGGACGACCGGCGGGTACGGGCCGATTCGCAAGAGCTCGGGATCGTGGTTGGCTTCCACGACCAGCGTGTCGAGACGCTGAAACGCCGTGCGGAGCGACTCAGTGGCAACGCCCAAGTCGTAGGCGATCCCCGTACGCTCGCCGGTCGCGCGGTCGGTGATGACGACGGCAATCGGCTCGATGGCGTCGTGCGACACGCGAACGGCCAGGATGTCGAACCCGTCGATGGCCACCGACACGCCCGGCGTGATGGGCTCGGCTTCGTACAGTGCGGGACAGGCGCTCATGGTGCCGCGCGTCGCGTACACGCGCCACCCATGCCGCTCGATATTGCCCGCCACGCCGCCCGCATGATCGTCGTGCTCGTGGGTCACGACAAGCGCACTGATCGACTCCGGGGGGACGTGGGCCGCCCGAAGCCGGCGGGCGAGGGCACGCGGCGAGAAGCCGGCGTCGATCAACACGCGCGTGCCGCCGGCCTCCACGAGGAGGGCGTTGCCGCGACTGCCGCTGCCCAGCACGCACAGCCTCATGCGGCGCCCGTCAGTCGATGAGCCAGAGGTCGCGCACGTCGGCCCCGCGCTGGTGCGCGGCCCGCAGCGTGGCGCGAGCGCCCGCCTTCAGGGCGATCGATCGCCTGGCCATCTGTCGCTCGGCGACCTCCAGGAACTTGTCGATGGCGAACTTGTCATACGGCGCCGCATCACCCCAGGCGAACGGCGGGACGAACTTGCCCATCATCGCCGCCCCAAAGATGTTCGCGCCGGCGCCAATGACGGTGCCCGTCGTGAGGCGTGTCCCGATACCGGTTCTCGCGTAGTCGCCAAACATGGTTCCCAAGAATGTAAGGCCCGTGTTGGCCAGCCCGTACGGGGTCCAGAGCTGCACCGACCCGTAAGTGTTCTTGAGATTGCTGGTGATGGTGCCGGCACCGAGGTTGACCCACCGCCCAAGATACGAATGCCCGACAAACCCGTCGTGGTTCTTGTTGGCGTACCCCAGGATGACCGTGCTACTCATCTCGCCGTGCACCTTGCAGTGCTCGCCGATTGACGACCCGGCGATCCGGTCGGTCGAGACAATCGAGTGCTCGCCGACGTAGCACGGGCCCACGATGCGGGTGAACGACTGCACGACCGTCCCCGTTCGCACCAACACCGGGCCCGCCGTGAGATCGACGGTGACGTGCGGCTCGATCTCGGCGCCGCGCTCGACAAAGAGCGGATGCGTGCCGCGGCGGGTCACATGGCCCAGATTCTGGTCGAGGTCGAGGCCAGGTCCGAGGACGGCGATGTCATCGGCCAGCTGGGTTGGCAGGTGGCCGATCAAGTCCCACACATCGTCGAGCCACAGACCCGGCATCTCGACCTGCTCGGTGACGTCGAGCGCGGCGGCCAGGAGGTCCAGCGAGACGGCGCCGTTATCGAGCTGGCTGACCGGCACCTCGTGCGGCAGTCGTACGGCGGCGGCGTGATCCGCCATGCGCCAGAGGGGCGCTGTCGGCGTGGCGCCGCCCCAGGCGCCCAGAGCAGGGATGCAGCGGGCGTTGACGAGCAGACTCCCGGCGGGCAGCGTGCCGGTCACGACTGGCGGCGCGTCGAGCTCCTCGAACGACGTGAGGTGCGTGGCCGTGACGTGTCCGGCGACCGGCTCCTTGGCGACGAGGCTCCAGCGGTGCCGCGTGACAAGGGCGCCGGCGCGCAGTTCTCCGGCGGGCCGGGTCAACGCAAACGGCTCGAACCGGCGGGCGCGGTCGTCGTCATACAGGTAGATCGCCATTACATGCCCTTACACGTCCTGCGACGTGCGTCCGAGCGAGTCAATCAAGGTCTTGAGGTCCGCCGACCGGTCGACGGTCGTGACGAGCGTCAGTCCGGGGCGCGTGACGACGACGAGGTCGGAGACGCCGTAGAGGACGACCGTCGTGCCCTCGGCGTGCACGACGTTGCCGCGGGCATCGCGGACCCGCACGTCGCCGTGGATGGAGTTGCCATCCGGATCTCCGGGCCGCACGCGCCGGAGGGCACCCCAGGTGCCGACGTCATCCCAGCCAAAGCGGCCCGGAAGGACAAGCACCCGCTTGCTGCGTTCCAGGACGCCGACGTCGACCGAGATCGGCGTGCGCACCGCCGCGAAGAAGGCATCGCCGTCCAGCTCGAGCGCCGGCGCCACCTCGGGGGTGAGCGCCTGCACCTCGCGGAGGAAATCCCCGACGCGCCAGGCAAAGATCCCCGAGTTCCAGAGATAGCCGTCGGTGACCATCTGTGCCGCGCGCACGCGATCGGGCTTCTCGATGAAGCGATCGACCCGAAACACATCCTTGTCGACCTCAGCGCCCGGGCTGATGTACCCGAACCCGGGGTCCGGGCGCGTGGGGACGATGCCGACGGTGACCAGGCTGCGGTAGGCCACCGCCACGGACGCGGCTGCAAGGAGCGATTGCCGGAAGGCGCCGGCGTCGGCGATCGCCCAGTCGGCATGGACGCACACCATCACGGTGTCCGGGCCCGCGCGACGGCTGATCTCGCGAGCCGCCCAGGCGAGGGCGGCTGCCGTGCCGGCGGGCCGGGGCTCGATCAGGATGTTCTCTGGCGGCACGGCGGGAACGACCGCGCCGATCTCGGCCCGGATGGACGCGTTGGTGAGAATCAGCGTGCGCTCGGGCGGTACCAGCGGTGTGAGCCTGTCGACGGTATTCACGAGCAGGGGCGACTCATCGACGAGCGGTAGGAGCTGTTTGGGGCGATCCGGGGTACTGAGAGGCCAGAACCTGGAGCCGACGCCGCCGGCGAGGATCACGACCCATATCGGCGCGTCGGTCACGCGAGTTCCGCGCTCGTCTCGTCGGGCGCGATCCCGGTCAGCGCCGCTGTCCGGGCGTACAGTTTTTTGGGGCTGAATGGCTTGGTCATGAATTCCGTGGCGCCCAGGCGCATGGCCAGGCGGTGTTGCTGTTCCTGGCCGGCGGCCGTGAGAATGATGCAGGGCAAGTGCTTCCAGCGCGCGTTGGCGCGAATTTCCGCCAGGACATCGAGGCCACTCAAGTGCGGCATCATGAGGTCGAGGAGGACAATCCCGACGTCGGGATCGCGCTTGAGCACCTCGAGGGCCTCACGGCCGTCGTATGCCAGGGTCACGCGAAAGGGACCCTGCTCCAGCTTCATCTTGATGATTCGGCCAATGTGCGGCTCGTCGTCGGCGACGAGCGCATGAATCGGTTGCATCCGCGCGCCGCGTGCTCAGACGAGCGTGGCGATCTGCTCACGGTTTCGGCGCAGCTCGAAGAGGAGCTGGCCGATGTTGGCCGTGGCACGGACGAGCACGAGCAGGATGGCGTCGGCGGAGAGCGACGACACAATCGCCAGTCCACCGGGGTACTCGAGGACGGCGGTGACGAGCGACCCGCGCGCGGCGGCGGCGCCAAAGTCATCGGCGGCGGCCACGACGCCCGGGACGAGCGCCGCGACGTGCTCGGCGTCGAGATGGGGCACCGTTTGGCTATCGATCAGCAAGCCGTCGCGGCCGAGGACGACCGCCGCATCGACGCCGTCGCGCTGCCGAATCGCCGCGACAAGGTCTCGAATTGTGGGCAAGGAACCTCCCGCAGAAGACCCGAGCGAAGCTAGGACGCCACAGGAGGGAAGTCAAGCGATGCGAATAGCTTGCAGTCGCGAGCGCGTGCCTCTAAGCTACGCCCACCAACACCGCCAGTTTCTCCCATCCCGGCCCATGACCGCTCGACGGCTCGTTCCGTTTCTGTTCTTTGGTGGCATCATCATCGCGAGCCTCACCGATTGTGGTTATAACGGGCTGGGCACGGCCTTTGGCAACGTCGGGTATGACACGCTGGTGTTTTTCGCGTTCAACCATAGCGGACCCAACTCGCCGAGTGGGTTTGATCTGACGTCGCAGCGCGCGGTCATCACGGATGGCAGCGAGGGGTTCGACGTGGCGTTTGACCTGTCGCCGACCGGGCAGCCGATCATGTTCCCGATCAAGCTGATCGAGACGGGGAATGGGATCGGGACGGCGCACCAGGTTGGGCTCAAGTTGACGGCGCAGCTCTACGACTCGACCGCGTGTGTGAAGGCGGGGTTGCCGGCGAATCTTCCGAATCCGTGTTACATCGTGCGGGCGCCGCTCCACGGGTACGTGTTCGACACGACCTACGCCCTGACGCCCGGCGTGCCGATCATTGTGGCGGCGAGTACGGTGGGGTGTCAGGGGCAGGTGGATCCGGTGTTGTACGCGAAGTTCGTGGTCGACAGTGTGCACGTGAGCGCCGGTCAGATCTTTGCCCGCGCGACCGTCGATCCGAACTGCGGGTTTCGGTCGTTTCTGCCTGGTATCCCGAAAAACTAGGCGAGCTGCTCGGTGCTCGATCCGGCCCTTCTACGTGAGCACCCGGAACTGCTGCGCGACACCTTACGTCGGCGCGGCAGCGCCGATCTGAGCGCGGCCACGGGGCAATTCGAGCAGGTCGACCAGGACTGGCGCGCGGCGATTCACGCGGTCGAACAGCTCAAGGCCCGGCGTAATGCCGTGAGCGATGCGGTCAAGCGCGCCAAGCAGGCGGGCGAGAGCGCGGAGGACAGCATCCGGCTGGGGCGGGAGATCGGGCAGCAGATCGCGGAGTTGGAGAAAACGGCGGCTAGCTTGGAGAGTGAGCGCGATGCGCTGCTCTACCAGCTGCCCAACATCCTGCTTCCCGACGTCCCGAGTGGGGGCGAGGATCAGAATCGGGAGATTCGCGCCTGGGGGACGCCTCGGTCGTCGGATGGGGTCAAGCCGCACTGGGAGATTGGCGAGGCGCTCGGGATCATCGATCTGGCGCGTGGGGCCAAAATCTCGGGGTCGGGATTCGTGGTCTTTCGTGGTGCCGGGGCGCGGCTCGTGCGGGCTCTCATGAGTTGGATGTTGGCGCTGCATACGGGCAAGCACGGGTACGAGGAGGTGTGGGTGCCCTTTCTCGTCAGCCGGCAGACGATGACCGGGACGGGGCAGTTGCCCAAGTTCGAGGATGATCTGTACAAGGTGCCGGACGAGGATCTCTTTCTGATCCCGACGGCGGAGGTGCCAGTCACGAATCTCTTACGCGATGAGATCATCGATGCGGCGCGGCTGCCGCTGGCACTGACGGCGTACTCGCCGTGCTTCCGGCGCGAGGCTGGGTCGTACGGCAAGGACACGCGGGGACTGCTGCGCGTCCACCAATTCGACAAAGTCGAGTTGGTGCGGTTCTCTGCGCCCGAGGACTCGGCGGCACAGCATCAACTGCTGCTCGAACACGCCGAAGCCGTCCTCCAGGAGCTCGGGCTGCCGTATCGGGTGGTGCTGCTCGCCGGCGGCGACACGGGCGTGGCGAGCGCCAAGACGTACGATCTCGAGGTGTGGGCGCCGGGTGTCGGCAAGTGGCTGGAAGTGTCGTCGTGCAGCACGTTCACCGACTATCAGGCGCGGCGAGCCAACATCCGGTATCGGCCGGACGGGGGCGGGAAGCCGCGGTTCGTGCACACGTTGAACGGCTCTGGGTTGGCGTTCCCACGAACGATTGCCGCGATCCTGGAGCACTATCAGCGGCCCGACGGGACCGTCGAGGTGCCCTCGGTGCTGCGGCCGTTCATGGGTGACACCGAGCGCATCGGCTAGGCCGAGGAACCGACCGTGCCCCGGCGGGCGCCCACCGTGCTGCTGATCGTGGGATTCGCCATCCTGCTGGGGTGGTATGTGATCTACACGCAGCGCGTGATCGCCGAGCTGCGGCGGGAGACGCAGGCGTCAGGGCAGATGTACGCCCGGGTGTTCAAGGCGTTGAGTGATCCGTCGGAGGGGACGAGCACGGCGGCGCTGCTCGATCTGGCGCGGCACATCCGGCAGCTCGGGGTGCCGGTGATTGTCACCAATCCCAATCAGGTGCCGCAGGATACGGCGAATTTGCCGTTCGTGGCGCGGTTGGATAGTCCGCGCATGCGGGAGTACATCCGGACGTTGCAGGCGCAGAATCCTCCCGTGTTCGAGCCTGGCGTGGGGTTTGTGTACTACGGGAACACGCCGCTCGTGGCGGGGCTCAAGGTGATTCCGGCGCTGCAGGGGATCCTGCTGGCGTTTCTGATCACGGCCATGATCTTCACGCTGCGGACGCGGGCGCACGCGGATCGGGAAAGCGTGTGGGCGGGGATGGCGCGGGAGTCGGCGCACCAGCTCGGGACGCCGTTGTCATCGCTCTCCGGCTGGTTGGAGCTCTTGAGGGAGCGGGGCGGGCAGGACCCGGTGCTCGATCACATGGGGAGTGATCTCGAGCGGCTGGAGCGGGTGGCGCATCGGTTCGAGCGGATCGGGCGGCCGCCGCGTGCCGAGCCTGTCGACGCGGGGGAGTTGGTGCAGCGGGTGGCGGGCTATTTCCGGGCGCGGGTACCGTCGTTGGCGCACACGGTCACGGTGTGCGGGGTCAGTCCGCCAGGAGGGCTCGAGGTGCGCGGGGATGCCGTGCTGCTCGAGTGGGCGGTCGAGGCCATCACCAAGAACGCCATCGACGCGTTGGCGGGGCGCGGGGGGCGAGTCGATCTCACCGCGGAGCGGGTGGACACGACGCACGTGCGGTTGCGCGTGGCCGACGACGGGCCTGGGGTCAGCCGGGAGCTGCGCAAGCAGATTTTCCGACCGGGGTTTTCCACCAAGGCCCGGGGGTGGGGGATCGGGCTCTCGCTGGCCAAACGCATCGTCGAGGAGAACCACGGTGGCCGGTTGCTTCTTGTGCCGGCGGACAAGGGCGCGACGTTCGACATCATCTTGCCCGCCTGACGTACCGTCGGCCGGCGCTACTTCCCGTGCTTTTTGTGCTCGGGCTGGTTGAGCGTCAGCTCGCGCGGGCTCTCGGCTTGCCCTTTCCGCGAGTGCTGGTGGTGGGCCTCGGGGTCGGCGACGTGCTCCTCTTCCACCGGCTCGCGGAGCGGCTCGGCGTCTTCGCGCACGAGCTCGTCCATCGAGCTCGAGTGGTGTTGCTTGGAGTCGCGCTCGAGGTCAGCGGTGAACTCGTCGGGTTGCTTTGGGTCGTTGTGGTGCGACATGTGTCCTCACAGGCTGGGGGAGTAATAGTCTAATGGGACGACCTCTGGATCGTCTTGATCGAGTCGAGTTGATCATGGATTTCGAAAAGCAATTCCATATGGACGTGCCTGATGATGTCCTCGGAACGCTCAATACCCGCAGTACGGTTGGCGATGCCTGGCAGGTCCTCGTCCGGCCAGGGACCGAGCAATCGGCGCTCGCGGCCCCGCGGTGGGCGACGTTCGTCGGGCTGATCGCCCGCATGTGTGACATGCCGCCAACGGATGTCCACTGGGACACACAGCCGTTCGAGTGAGTTGATCGCTGTCTAAGCCACACTCGGTGCGGCGGGCGGTGCTGGCGCCGTGGTAGGTTGCGCCGCGTCCAATCGCACGCAGATGTATGCCCAGAGGACCAGGGCGAGGCCGACCAGTAGTGCGAGGAGCGCGCAGAGGACGCCCGTTTGGAGTGGGCCGATGTACGCGACCACCAGGCAAATCAGGGCGAGCACCAGGCCCATCGCCCGAAGACGATTGACCCCGGGGGGCGCGCCGTCGCCGAACCAGATGAGCGAAAAGAGGCAGATGACGGCAATCGCGCCGGCCGTGACCGCGTACGCGAAGAGGCCGTAGTGCTGGTCCGGGACGATGAAGCCCAGGAAGAACGCGGCGATCAGCGTGCACGCGGATTGGAGCAGGTCGTACGGGATGTCCCACTTCTGCACGTTGTCGCGCACCAGTAGCTCGACGGAGGACGTGAAGAAGTACGTCAGGAGCCAGAAGAGGTAGCCGTATCGGACGACGCGATCGAGCGTGTAGTCGATCTGAAACGGCTGGTGGGACTGGAACCAGTGGACCGCGGCCAGGACATCCAGGGGGAGGTTCCGGGCGACGGCGGTGAAGAGGGCGCCGAGGGTGCCGGCCACCCACAGTTTTTGAAACTCGACCTTGTACTTTTTTCGCTTCGCGGTGTTTCCCTGCTCGGGCTTTGTCGCGCCGGCTACGGTCCACAAGAATCGCATGGGGCCTCGCGAATCGAGACAGGTAGAGTGTAACCGGACCCGTCGAGAAACGCTCCTCTGATCGACTATCTTATCGGGATGACGCTGACGACGACCCCGCGTGGGGAGCCACTGGCCGGTCTCAACCCGGCCCAACGCGAGGCCGTCCTGCATGTCGACGGCCCATTGCTCGTCCTGGCCGGGGCCGGGTCGGGCAAGACGCGGGTCCTGACAACGCGGATCGCGCATCTGGTGCGCGAGCATGGGGTCGATCCGCAGCGGATTTTGGCGGTCACGTTCACCAACAAGGCAGCCGGCGAAATGCGGGAGCGGCTCACGCGGCTCCTCGGCGGGGCGCCGACGGGGATGTGGGTCGGGACCTTTCACGCGATCGGGGCGCGGCTCCTGCGGGCCAACGCGTCGCTCGTGGG
>DATMNB010000044.1:0-25677 GCA_035569435.1 Gemmatimonadaceae bacterium | reverse complement strand
CTCTACTGTCAGCCGTACCGAGAGGGTGGCTTTCGCCGACGTTTCATGACAACACCGGCAATACGTCTCCCACACGTTGGCCGCGGAGAGCGATCAGCGTCGCGCCCGCCAGACGTCGCGGGGTCGCTCCGCGCAGCTGAGGTTCCGCAACCCCGCGGCTCCAGATTATAGAAGTCAGGCGTGTCCGGTGCCGCGGCACCATCCTCCTGCAGGGTTGCGCCGCGAGGCGTGTCGGCACTTTCCGTGAACGGTACCAGTTTGGTGACCTCCAAGTGCCTTGAATGCACGAGCCATCCGGGCCGTGCCCGCGTGTCGACGCGGATGCGAGTCTCACATCGCGGAGTGCGCAAGGGCGCGCCGCCTTTTCCACCGCTCCCGCTTCGGCGAGCGCTGCCTGGTCGCCCAGATGATCGTGCACGTTCGGCTCGATGATCCTCACGACGCCGGTCGCGCGCTTGAGAAGCGGATCGCGCGAACGCTCACGTTAGTTCTTGCACGTGTGTTCAGTTATTGATACTTCGCCGCTCGGTCGCGTCCCGCAAATCCAATAGCACCTCGAAGTAGAGCTGCTCCCGGCGATACGCGACATCCAGCGCCACCATCTGCGCCTGATCGTCGTCGGCCTTGGCGCGCTCGAACCCCTCCCGATACATCTCGTCCAGGTTGCTCATGATCCGGTCGCGAGACCGCGACATCCGCCTGCCCTCGAAAGTGGTGACACGTGAAACACGTAAGTGCGACACTCGGTCGCGCCCCACGAATCCGGACGAGATGCGCCGCCGCTCTGATCCGTCAGCCCGCACTCTCCTGCGCCGTACGCCCGAACCGCGCGCATCGAACAGACTCGGAGGCATCGGCGAGATCGTCCCATGCCAGTGCCGGTACGGCTCGACCCAGACAGTCTCCAGCGCGCCCACCACTTCGGTGTGCGACTCGCTCGGCCAGCGACAAGCCATCAATGCCTGCTGCAGCACGGCGTCGTGCCCACCGCCGCGCGGCGGGTGGGCAGGCGTCCGCACGCACCGCCGTCAAGTGCTGCAGGCATGACCCCCCTCGCCGGCGCCGGATCATCGGCCGTCCGGCATCCGTGAGCGGCAGCCGCGTCGCCGACTCCGCGACCTGTACCAGCCACAGCGCCATCAGACCGCCTGGTACTCGGTCATCACACCAGGCAGCCGGCACACCGCAACCATCCGTACCTGGCCCCATCGCCTCCGAAATGCGCGTCATACGGCGTCCGTCACCGTTCGCAACTACGCCGCCACACTACTACGAGAGCAGCCGCTTGGGATCCGCCATCACGTCCCGACCGTCGGGTGCGCTCTGCCCGACCGGCTCGCGCGGCGACGCCAGCGCCGGTCGCCGGTCCGTGTCGTCTCGCCCCAGTTCGGCGAGCCCGCTCTTGAACTCCCGAATGCCCTTGCCGAGCGACGTGCCAAACTCCGGCAGGCGCTTCGCCCCGAAGAGCAGCAGGACCACCAGGACGATCAGGAAGATCTTCTCCGGCCCCAGACTACCCATCATGCCTCCATGACCTACGTGGATGGTGTTGCCCGTGCGCCCGTGCGGCGGGGGACCGCCACACCGAGCGACCGTGCCTAGATCTCGATCGCGTACCCGACAGACGGGATCGTCGCGATGATCCGCCGTTGATCCATATCGTCGCCCAGCTTCCGCAGCATCAAGCAGACGTGCAGATTCACCGTCCGCGCACTCCCCCGGGGCCACTCGCCCACTCGGTAGCCGCGACGCCAGGATGCGGCGGGACACCGGCTCACCGCCGCCCGCACGAGCGCCATGAGGATCGCCATCTCGCTTTGACTGAGCGCCACCACCCGATCACGGACGCGCACCAAGCGTCACCCTGCCCAGATCTCGATCTCCCCGCACCGGTGCCACCGCGTGACGGTGTCGGCGCCAATCGTTCCCGCAACGCGCGAGCTCGCGCTCCGGATGAGGGTTCGCATTCGCATATCGATGCTCGCGGCTGAATTGTCAGTTAATGGTTGAGGACCACCAACCGGTCCAAAGCGAGCGCGATCTCCGTGACCGCCGTGCTGCGCCACCGGCACTAACAGACGTCGCATGTCGCGCGCGACTGGGACGAGGAGCTCCCCCCGGATATCGCTCCCGGAGCACGCGCCGGCGCCGGCGAGCGGTCTTCCTCATGGCCTCGGCATCGTCACGACTTCGATGCGATGCGCGTCGGTGAATAACGCGCGCGCCAGATCCCGGACGCCCTCGGCGGTCACGACAATCGCCTGATCGGCGACTATGCTGTCGACCGGCCATCCGCTGCGCACGTACGTGCGCAACTGGTTGACCCACACGTCCGGGCGGGACACGCCCGACTCGCGCGAGCGACGGAACGCCTCGTGGACGTTGAACAGCTCGGTAGCGCTCGGGCCGTCGGTCTTGATCGCCTCAAGGTCGGCCAGCACCGCCTGGTGCAGTGTCTCGACTCGCGTGGGATCGGCGATGTACGAGATCGCGACCTGCGCCCGCTCGTAGGGCTCCCGGGCGAGGACACCGTCGACGCTGACCGTGTACACGCCGCCGAGCTTCTGCCGGAGCGTGAACGTCAGCCGTTCCTGGAGCGCGAACACCAGCGCGTCCAGCTGCGCGTTGCCCTGCCGCGTGAGCGACATGGGCGTCGTATAGCTGAACACCGTCCGCGACTTCGGCTCGCCATCTGGGATGAGGAGGATCCGCCGGCGCGGCCCGGCGCGCGGTCGAACGCCGTCGTCGTGCAGCGGGGCTAGCGCTGGCGGCATCTGCGTGCTCGATGGCAAGCCGCCGAGATACTGCTCGACCAGCGGGCGGACCGTGTCGAGCGAGAACGGACCGGTGATGATGAAGGTAAAGCCCGCGGCGTCGCCGAATCGCGACCGGTAGAACGTGAGGGCGTGATGCGCATCGACCGAATCGATCACCGCGCCGACCAGCGGACGGCCGAACGCGCTTCCGTTGCGCTGGAACGCATCGAGCTCACGCTGCACGACGTCGAGCGGGGCCTGCTTCTGGGCCTGCTTCCACAGCGTAAAGACAGCCGTGTCGAAGTGCGGCGCGGTGAACTTGAGGTAGAGGATCTGGAACATGAGCGCCAGATCCTCGGGCCGCGTCCCGGACCCGCCCGCCGCCACGTCGTAATACGCGTCGACGGCGGTGCTAGCCCCGGCGACGACACCGGTGTACTTGCGCTGTATGTCGGCGTCCCCATACGTCCCCGCCCCGTCGGCGCTGGCGAGCGTCGCCATCGCGGCGCTCGGATAGTTCGCGCTGTCGGCGCGGACGAACCCACCCGGACGGGTAGCGGCGATGTAGACCTCGTCCCCACTGTTCGGCATCGGCTTGAGCAGGACGCGGACACCATTTGCCAGTATCCATTCGGTGGCGCCAATGGCGGGGACGGTCCGGATCGCCGTCACGCGGCCGGGCACGGGTGGATACGCGACGAGCGGCGCATCCACCAGCCGCGGGTCGTAGAGCGGAACCTTCGCCGTCGCCACGGCGGCGACCGCGGCCAGCAGCGTCGCTGGCGTGGGGCCGGCCTGCGGCGCGGACGCGAGCACCGTGAGCCCGGAGTCGGCGCGCACCGCGCGCGCGACGCGCCGGATATCGTCCGGCGTGATCCCGACCGCGACCGCACGCAGGAGCGGTATCGACTGCATGGAGAACGACACACTGATTTGACGCGCGTTGTCGATGTACTGTTCCGCCAGCTCCGCCGACTGCTGTGGTCCGATGTCAGTGGCCAAGTTGTCGGCCCGTCGCAGCAACACCTTGCGCTGCTGCTCGACTTCGGCCGCCGTGACTCCATCACGCGCGATGCGGGCGATCTCCGACAGGGCGGCCGTGACCGCCCCCTCGAGCTGGTTCGACTTGGCTGTCGCGCTGAGCGTGAACACACTCCTGCCGCGGCCCAGACGCTCGTCGACCAGCTTGGCGCTCATGAGCGGCGACCCTGCTTCCCGCACACGCTGGGCGAGACGCTGGTTGACGATGCGCTGGAAGATCTCGGCGATACGGAGCTGTCGGTACGAACCGACCGTTCCTAGCACGGCGTAGGTCCTAGGCTTGCGAAACACGATGGTGGCACTCCAGTCGGGCTGCTCCACGTCAGCGACGAATGCGGCCGTCGGTCTCGTTGGAAGCGCAACGGCGATCGCGAGTCGCGGACGGGGAGCAGCCGGCATCGGCACAGCGCCGAATCGACGCGTAATACCGGCAACCATCGCGGCCTGGTCGAAGTCACCGACGGCCACGATGGTCATCAGGTCCGGACGATACCAGTCGTGGTAGAACCGCCGCAGCGGCGCCGGGTTCGTCGACCGAATCGACTCGACGGTCCCGATCGGGTCTCGGGTGAGGTACGGCGTGCCACGGTACAGCACGCTGTCGTGCACCGACCGGATGCGCGACGCCGCGCCGAGCGCTAGGCGCTGCTCCTCGACGATGACGCTCCGCTCGGCGACGACGTTCGCCGAGTCGAACTGGACACCGGTTGCCCAATCGCCGAGGATCGTCAGCGCGGTGCCGAGCGTCGCCGAATCGGTCGGCACGGTCAGATCGTAGACGGTCTCCTCGTAGCTCGTATGCGCGTTGAGGTCAGCGCCGGAGCGCATCCCGACCGATTGGATGTAGGCGATCAGCGCATTCTTCGCGAAGTGCGTCGTGCCATTGAACGCCATATGCTCGACGAAGTGCGCCATCCCGCGCTGGTCGTCGTCCTCCAACGCGCTGCCGGCGTTGACGACGAGTCGCAGCTCCGCCCTCGCGGCGGGCGTAGTGTTGCGACGGACGAAGTACCGCAGGCCGTTCGACAGCGTGCCGACCGTCACCGCGCCGTCAATCGGGATCCTGGTCGAGTCCGGCACCTGCGCGTGGAGTGTCGACGCCCACAGTGCCGCACCCAGCACAAGCGGCGCGAGGCACGAGCGACCGCGCATCGTCATGCGCGCGACAGCGTCGTCTGCCGGTTCAGCGCACGGTGGATATACGTTGTTCATTGGCGGTGCCGCTATCCGCTCGCGATCACTGAGTCACCGACGACTGGCCGCCAACCGCCCGCCTCACGTAGGCGTCGAGCTCGGTCTCCGATGGCTGGTGACTCTTTATCAGGAGCTGAATCGTCCCGTCACGACCGACGAGCACGAGATGGGCCTTAGCGTAAGGCTGACCGAAGGAGACCGGGACGGCGTCCAGGCGGCGGTCGGGGCGCCGCGTGAACTGGGTCTCGACAATGAACAGATCCGCCGGCAACCCCAGATAGTGCAAGAAGTACTGCTTCGCCGAGGCGGCTTCTTCTTGCAGCGTCTGTGGCCCGCTGGTCCGGGAGTACCCATCGGTCTTCATGAGGAGCACGATGTCGAGTCCGGCCGCGCGGTACTTCCGCGCCAGCCGACGCAACACACCGGGAGCCTCAGGATAACACGCCCCGCCGCGCCCGGTGCAATTCTGGCTCACGTGGAAGAACAACGTGACCCTGCCTCGCGCAGGACGCACTCCGCTGTCGGCCTGGTAGTATCGGTATGTCGCCGTCAGAGGCCCGGCGGGTTGGCCTAAGTGGGCCGCCGACCATTTCGGCCACCCGACGCTGTCCGGAACCGCATCTTGCTGCGCCCGCCGCTCGATGTTCTCGAGGGCAGACGGATTCTCGTACAGCGCTACGTCCGCGAGAGCCTCGTAGGCACCCCCGATCGCGTCCAGCGCTGACTGGCGCTCGCCTGGCGAAAGAAGATGATAGGTCATGATGATCGCCTCGGCCTCGCGCGTCATCGCCGGCCGGTCGAACGTGTATCTGGTGTACCGGAGCATCGACGCATGCGCCGACAATTGCGCACGCCGCGCTGGCGGCTCAGCCGCACTGACTGCATCGAGCCGCCGCATCCATTCGGTGACGGCCGCCACGCGTGGTGGTTGAGCGTGGACATATGATCGCACGGTTTCCAGCATGACCTCCGCCCGCTCGGTCACGTCGCGCGCGAGTGCGAGCCGGCGCGCGGTGATAGCGCCTGCCTGCGCATCGTCACCGACCATCAGCGCGAGCTGCATCAGGCTGAAGAGGTCCCGGGGTTCGACGCGCTGGGTCGCCAGCTGCGCCATACAGGCACGACCAGCCGCGACTGCAGCCGTTGGCAGAGTGTCCGTCGACGGCAGGTGGGCAAGCGTGTCCCGCTCCACCGGGTCCCGCCACGTGACGGCTTGCACGTTCCACACGGCTCGCTGACACATCTCAGGGAGATCGTACTGGCGGTAGTCGCGATGCCCGGGCTGCATGCGGCCAGTGTCAGCGGCGGCACCGGCCGCGGCCACTCCGACGGTGTCGCCGCCCGCATGCGGCAACGTCGCTGGGGCCCCGGCGCTCTGGCCGGCCGCGGAAGCCGCCGTCGTGAGGACCATCGATAGCGCTACCATCCCGGATCTCGCCGTGGCGCCCAGCCGCGCGCGCACGGTCGGCGCCGGGGCCCAGTCGACTGCGCAGTACTGCGTCGCCCGTCGCGCCGCTCGCGCGACTCTCGGAGAGCGATCGGCGCTAGACGGAATCGGCAAGGCTAGGAAAGCTGAAGTCGCGCACTTTGACCGACGGCACCACGACTGGCGCATTGGGATGAAACGCGCGCCGAGGTGCGCCCAGTTGCTCGATGTTGTTGAACGCGAATAAGGGAGACTCGACGAAGCGGAAGTTCTTCACGGGCTTGGTGATCTTGCCGTTTTCGATGAGCCATAGGCCGTCGCGGGTATATCCGGTCATGAGCATGCTCCCGAAGTCGAGCAGCTGAACATGCGACAGCCGCGTGACCAATATGCCGCGCGCTGTGGACGCAATCATCTCCAAGAGTGTCGTCGTGCCGCCACTCATCCGGAACGCACCGCTCGCCGGCAATCCCGTATTCGTTCCCAGCTGCGCGATGGCGTACTGCCGGTTGTAGGCCAACTCCTTGAGCACTCCTTTCTCCACCCAGTTGACCGCGTGGTACACATCGTCCAGGGACGCGAACGGGGGAAAGCCCGTATCCGGATCCATCGGATCGTGGGTGATAGTTAGCCGTTCATCCAACACTTTGTCGCCGATCATCGAGTCGCCGGCGCTTTTGGCGAACGGTCCAATCCCTGTTTCGGCCGTGACACGGCTGAGCGTCCCTGGGCTCATGAGCGGCGCCATCAGGTCGCATACCGCCTGTGGCTCTAGGATCGCGGTGTAGCGCCCGGGCTCGATGGCGACCGGATTCCTGGAGCGAAGGCATTTGTCCAATGCCGTGGCCGAGAGTGCCTGGACATCGATGCGCTCCCAGTCATTGAAGTCGACCCCGGCCCACCCGGATCCAGCGCCGTGTGGATCGCGTACGGTCACCGAGAACTGAGCGGTCGTGTAGGGATAGTACAGGGCTCGTGCCGTGGTGGCGTCCATCGCCGCGCGCCCATGGCCAGCCACTTCGAGATATCCGGCCGCCCGCATCCCTGCTGCAACGGCGGCCTGCACCACCGGCTCCATCGCGGCGGTCCGTCGATCAGCGTCGAGGTCGTACGAGCTATCGAACCAGATCTTCGGCCGCAGATACGGTTCGACGACGAATTCCCGCAGATCGCTGTCGCGCTCCTCCCGTCGCATCTTGAGGGCGCGCTCGGCACGGCGTACCGCCGCGAGGAGCGCCCCGTCGTCGATCTGATTGACATCCATAGTCGCCGCCGCCCCGCGTATGTCTCGCCGGACGGTGACTACATTGTTCCGGACATCTTCGGACTGGAGCGCCTGGTTCCGCGCCCATCGCAGATTGCCGGTCCATGTGCTCTCGATGGCGATGCTCGTCTGGCCACCGCCGACGCCGAAGTGCGCGACTCGCGCCGCCAGTGCTTGACACTCGTCGACGGAGAGGAATCGCGAGGCTGGACGAATGCGGCTCATTCGCTTGCCACCGTCCGAGCGCCTGACGGCGGTGTTGAGCTCGAGGCGATCAGGAGCGCGCTGTCCCCTCGACCGTCGGTCCGAGACGGTGTCGGCGTATCTGTCGTCACGCGCGTTTCGTGCCGTCGATGATGGCCACGTTCTTGAATACGGCAGCCGGCGCAGTCACGCTGTGCAGACAGGACTGCGGCGGTTGTCCCTTCGTCAGCCAACCGGCAATAGTCGTCACACTCCGCGCTCCGCCCAGCGCCATCAACCCCTTCCAGACTTCAACGGAGTTGAAGAGAAAGGTGCCGTGCTCGATCACCGCTCCGAGCTTGCCATTGACGATCTCGCGCATCAACCGCCCTGCCCCTCGGCCGTTTCGCGCCTGGAAGTCAGTCAACGAATAGCCGCCAATCACCGCGATACCACGTTTGACGTCCCTGATGAGATCCTCGAAGGCCACATCGACGGCACCGGGCCGCATCGTAAGATTCGGCGCAAAGCCCATGGTGATATTCAACGCCGAGTCAGCCCGAGCGCACCCGCGCGAGCGGATGGGTTGGCCCTGCCGCTCGTACCAAGGCGCAAGCCACGACGCCTGCTCACGCGTGGTCGGGAAGTCGTTGAGAATCCCATCCTTTATAAGCGTGGTGACCGCCGGCTCGACCCCCTCGTCGTCCCACCTGACCGTGGCGAGCCCTCCGCGCTCGGAGCGATCGCCCGTGACGGTCAAGAGCGCCGAACCGACCGCGAAGCTTCCCAGCATGCCCAGCGGATCATCGATGTAGCTGGTTCCGGCTGCGTCGGCTTCGTTCCCTACGACGCGATCGAGATCGGTAGCGATCCCGATCGTAGAGTCGAGCAGGTGCGCAGTCGCCTCGCCGTCCAGCACCAGATCGTACCGCCCGATCTCGACCGGCTTGCGTGGCAGCCCCAGCTCCATCTCGGCCTGTTCGATCAGCGCAGGGATCTGATCGTGCGGTTTCATGTCCAGCACGTGCTCCCATCCCTTCGCCGCAATCCCGCTACCCTTTGCCTGCACCTGCGCGGAGCCCGAGCTCCCATCACCGAGATTAAGGGTCACGTTCACCTCGCTTCTGTAAACGACTTGGGAGAAGAGAGCCCCTTCCGTCGTGCCAACGGTTCGCTCCTGCCGAGCAAACGTTACGCTCCCACTCGTGCTGACGAGCTGGCGATAGAGATTCCGCCGATTGCCGGCCGCCACGCCGGAGATCGACTCGAGAAAATCGATCTTTTCCTCGAGCGGAATGGCAAACGGGTCGGACCGCACGGGCATCGACCACGTACCACTGGCGACGACAGACGGTCCCAGATCGACCGTCCGCGGGGTCGTCCGGGCGAGTGCCTTCGCCTGCGCGACCGCTTCTCGGCCGAGCTGCGCCGCTTCTTCCGCATCCCACAATGGGCTCGCGGCAAATCCCCAATATCCATGAACGAGCGCGCGCACGCTAATCGCGAGCTCCTCCCAATCGCGCGTCAACTGACCCGGGATTTCCTGTTCGACCGTCCGCGTCAGACGCGCATCGGCGTATGCCGCTCCGGCGGATCGAGCCGCGTCGATGGCGCGGAGGGCCAGAGCCTGTGGTATCGAGAAATCTCCAGGACCGAAGTCCGCCGGCAGCCGGCCCATCGCCCCCGCGAGGCGGCCCGTTGACGCGAAGAGTCCCCGTCGCAAAGGAGCCGCGGTGAGGAGAGCTGCGGTGCCGGCACGGAGAAAGCCGCGCCGCGTCCAGCACGAATCGTCAGCGCCAGAGGTCATGCCACACCCTCGATGGGCAGGTGATCGAGTCCGCGCATTGCGGCGCCGCCCTCTCGCATCCCGCACCATCGCCACCTTCGAGTGCTGACATGGGGCAGCACCCGTGTGTGCCTGGTCACACGCCTCACCGTGACTCCGGGGCAACGCCCGACCGGTGAAGCAGATGCTGCAACGCCAGGTGTAGCCAGCGTTCGCTCTTCGCGTCGGCAGACCCCACGAAGTGCACGTAGCCGCGGGCGTCGAGGACGATGTAGCTCAAGAAAACCGGATATGTGTGATGATCACGTTCCTCAGTTTGAATGAGGACGCTGTCGGTCCGGTCACCGGTGGACCAGCGGTACCGTGCTTCGGAGACTGCCAGGCTGCCCGGTAACTTCAGCGTGTCCTGTGCGTACGCTCGCACCCACGGCACTGCATCGGCGGTGGACTGGAACAGTGCTCCGTGAAATGTCAATCGCGCAGATGCCAATGTCACGACGCCGAGTCCAGCGGACTCGAATTGCTTCTGTGCTCGCCGTACGACAGCAGCCAGTTTCAGAGAGCTGCGTTGATTGCTCGCGTCTCCGGAACCGTCAGCGTAGTCGACCCCGAGCACAAGGCGCACACCGCTCGGTGGCACCGTCGCCGGCTTCCCATCCGAACGAAACCAATGCTCTGCCCACAACTCGTCCGGCTGAGGGTCAAGCACGCTCCCCACGTGGGCCGCGAATCCTGTTGCCCACCAGGGATTGCCGCGCAAGATGTAGGCAGCTACCGAATCCGTTCCCGGAGCCTCAAGGACAGCGGCATACTCCTTGTGATACCGCACGGCTGCGCTTTGACCTAGCTCGCTATCACCAGTGACTTGCGCGATGTGTAGCTGGTAGCGAATAGCACCCACCATCTCGTACCACGTCAGGCGCCGTTCCGCAACTGGCAATGCATCATAGAGCCGTAGCAGCGTCGCCGATTCGCGCCGCAGTGCAGTCTCGTCCGCCGTTTCATCCGCGTCGGCGAGCAATGCCGCCCGTGCTTTGACCTGCGCGATGCGGGAAGCATCGCCAAGCGCATCGAGCCGGGTCACGACCTCGTGAGCGGCATCCAGCCGCGCCGGCTTCGCCGCAAGGTCGATCCGCAGTACGTCCAGCCACCGCTCGCCGCGCTCAGTCTTCGGCACCACTCCGGATGTCGCCCATCGTCCCCCCGCAACCCGGGCCGAATCATCCAACCCGCCCTGGAGAGCCAACTCGACCAGCGATGGGAGCTCGCCTTCCGGCACGCCGCCGTGGGCCTCACGCGCGCTCGCGTATATATGCGCCGCACACTTCCGCGCCGTTGCAACGACAACGGTCGGCAGCGTGTCGCGTGCGGGATCGGCGGCGGCGGTATCCTCCACCGGATCACGGTGCACGGCCGCCAACTCGCGCTCCGTCACTCGGAGACATTGTGACGGGAGGACGTATCGCCGATAGTCCGCGGGTGGTGCCGGATCCTGCACCGACGCAAGGAGCGGTGTCGCCAAGGCCGGGGCCGCGGTGGCCGCTTGCGCTGCGGCGCGCGCGCCGGTGGTCGCGATGGCACCTGCGATCGCCAGCACGAGACACGCGCCGGCTGCCCCGATGCCCCATCGACCATTCCGCACTCGCGGCGGATGTCGAGTAGGCTCGGCTTGGTTATGATAGTGCATCGGCCGGTGCAAAGACGGCACGTCATCACAGTGCTCGTCCGTCGCCCGTACCGCCGTTGCGATTGCGGCGGCGATCACGTGACTACGGCACATCGGCGAGCCTCGTAAAGCTGAAATCGCGAATCTTCAATGCGGGTACAACGCCCGAGCCCAAGACCTTCACCGAGGGCCCGATCTGCTCGATGTTGTTCAAGGCGCCCGGCATCGATTCGACCATCACGAGGTTCTTCACCGGTTTCGTGACTTTGCCATTTTCGATCAGCCACACGCCGCCGTAGGTCGGCGACGTTACTATGAAGTGCTGCCTGTCAGCCCACTCGACGTCCTCGAATGCCGTCACGAGCAAACCGCGTCGCGTCGTGGCGATCATTTCCTCCATCGACGTGACCTCGCTCGCAGTGACTCGGAAATGTCGGGACGCCAGTAGTGGCGTTGACTGATGCAGTTGCTCAAGCGCGAAGTCTCGCCCGTAAGGCAAATTCGCCTGGGCTCCGTGATCGATCCAGGTAACGGCTCGATAGGCACTGCCGTCGGCCTCGAACGGCAGCGTCGCCAAGTCCGGGTCCATCGGATCCTGACTGACGGAGAGGCGCGCATCCACGACGTGGTCATGCAGCTTGCCCCACGGCGCGAAGCCTCTCCACTTCTTGAACAGCGCATCGTACGCCGCCTGGGGTTCGAGAATGGTGGTGTAGCGTCCAGGCTCGATGGCGGCGGGATTGCGAGACTCCAGGCACTTCTGCAGCGCCGTCGCCGTCAACTCTTTGGCGTTCAGGCGCTCCCAATCGGTCGACGAGCGTCCCGCCCAACCCAGCGTCGTGCCTTCGGGGTCTCGCACGCGCACTTCATACTCTGCGCTCGTGTATTGGTAGTATCGCCACAGACCGTTTGATCTGAACGACCCCACACCGTGCGCGCCCACCTCGATCCTCCCCGCCGCTAACATGCCGGCGGCATCGGCAGCGCGCATCAGCTCAACGGCCGTCTCGATGCGCGCGGGTGGGTCCATGGCGTACGTGCGCTGGCTGAAGATCGCAGGTTTCGGGTACGGCTCATCGTACAGCGGAGTTTGCCTCCTGAGCGGCGCCGCTTTCTGGTCCTGGCAGTGCCGCTCGGCCCAAGCCACGGCGGCGCGCAACGAGGCGTCGTCCAGCTCGTTGATGCTCACGCCGCCGACCGCGCCGCGGATGATGCGAGTCACGCCGACCGAGTTGCTCCACGTATCATGGCTCGACAGGACCCGATTGCGAGCATACCGGAGGACGCCCGCGAACGCGCTCTCGATGGATGCGTGGATCTCACCACCGCCTGTGGCGAATGTCTGAAGCCGGTCCCACAGCGCACGGCAGTCCGCTTCCGACAGGAATCGAGGGGGGTCGCTCGCGGGAGCGAGCCGTGATCCAGACGGCAAGTCGGAATGCGGTCGCCCCCACCACTGCCTCATGGGCCAGCGGAGCGGCATAGCTATGCTCTCCGGGTTTGATCAATGATCGCAACCTTCGTCAGCTTCACCGGTACCGCGAAGTACAAGTTCGGCATGACGCCGGTTCTATCGTTCTCCGCGCTCGCAAAACGCGCGCTGCTCGGCCCGCCAAGCGCGACCACCTGCTTCAGGATCCGCGCCGGATTGAACACAGCCTCTGCGTGCACGATCTTAGCACCCAACTTCCCGTTGACGATCTCGCGCATGGACTGCCCTTGGTAGTCCAAGATCGCGATGCCACGCTTCGTGTCCCGCACCAAGTCGTCGAAGCTGAGATCCTCCTTGCCCGGCTCGAGCACGATGTCGGGAGCATTGGACACGGGAAAGTCGTAGGCGGATGGCGCAGCCGAACACCCGTGCGACTTGATCGCCATACGGCGCTTCTGGTAGTACGGGGCAAGCAACGCCGCGCCCTCCCGCGTCGTCTGGAAGTCGACCAGCACACCCTCCTTGACCAGTGAGAAGTCGTCCGTCTCGACCCCTTCGTCGTCCCACTTGGCAGTGGTGAGGCCACCAGGCAGCATACGAGTACCCCTGACGGTCACGAGGGGTGAGCCCACCACCAAGTTCCCGACCATCGCCAACGGGTCAGTCAGGTAGCTGTCTCCGTCATTCCGCATTGAAGACTGCAGCCACGCCCAATCGAGCCGCGTGGCGTCGACGATGGCGTTGGCGAGTAGCCATGCGGTGCCGCTAGGGGCGAAGACGACGTCGTAGCGATCAGGTTCGATGGGCTTGTCAGCGAGGGGTGGGTGAGGGCGAGCCGCTCTCTCCGCTTCCTCGAGCAGCGCGGGGAGCACCGCCTCGTACGCGCGCAGTGCCTGGCTAGGATCGTTCTCAGGCGTCACGGGTGTGGCGATCTGGCGATCAGCTCCGCCACCATAGGGGACGGGGCCAAAGCTCTGTCCCTGCACTTCCGCTACCAGCCAACTCTGGTTGCCGTGCCGTACCTGGGTAATGAGGCTTCCCTCGGTCGACGCGAACACCTTCATTTCCCGCCACAGCCGTGACTCAACCTCGAAGCGGAGGGACGCGCCCCGGCGCAGCACTCTGGCCTGGTTTGCGTAGCCTTCAAGGAGGTCCCGTCGCTCTTCCAGCGAGAGGCTGAACGGATCGACGCCGGGCGTGCGCCAAGTCCCTTGGACGGCCGGCATCGGCGGCCACTCCATACGGCGGACAGGGCCGGACGCACAGATCTTTGCTTGGGCGACGGCGTCGCGAGCGAGGCGTGCCATTTCCTCCGGCGTCCAGTACGGACTACTCGCGAATCCCCAGTAACCCCGTACGAGAGCACGAACCCCGACAGCGGCCCCTTGATTGTCGCGTGCTTCATCCGGCGAGCCGTCGCTTCCCGCTCCCCCAATGCTCTCGATGTCCCCGCCGCCACTCGGTGCAGCGGGGACCCAGGCCCGGTGGGCCGTCAGCCGTACGTCGGCATACTCCGCCCCGGTACTACGTGCCGCGTCCACCGCAATGAGTGCCAGCGTACGAGCAAAGGCCTCTACTTCCTCAGGCGGACCGCTCACAACTCCGCGACCCGTGGGCACACGACCAGGGATGCTCGTTCTGATGGAGTCCAGCTGTGCCCATGGAGCCCGCTTCCCGACTCCCGATAACCCGACCAGTGTCGAGACCGCGGCGAGGGAGCCGTGCTTCAGGAAGTTTCGCCGATCGACGCTCATGCCGCGACTCGTGTTGGGCCGTGTGCGGGCGCGTCGACGTGAGAGTGCGCGTGCCGCCTGACACGCGACCCCAACCTGTTTTCGTGATGTGGCACATCGCCACCTGTCGCGAGCCGCTCTAACTCTCGCGGTATCAGCTCTATCACAAGCACGACTCTCTCGTTGTTAGTTGGGCTTCACAACGACCGTGCCGGTCGTGTGGTACGGCCCGCCGGCCGCTGGCGCTCGAGCGCCGTTTCGAGTCGGGGCGATCGTCCACGTGCCGTCCAGCGAGGGTTCTCTTACTTTGGCAATGGACTCCGCCGAATACCCTAAGTCAGGCGCACCCGTCCATCACCCGTCAGGGGACCGCCGGGCGCGTGTTGGCTCTTCACGGGACCACCCATGATCAGGCCGATGGCGGTGCTCACCGCGCGCCACGCATGCGACGCAACACCCATTCTGCGGCGAGCGCGAGCAGCAAGACGGTGAACACCCAGACGGAGCGGGTTGGATCAAAGGGAGGCCGTGTTGACGCTTGCGTTGGGTCCGATGCCACTGGCAGCCCCAACGCATCCACCAGATGCGCGAGCGGCGCCGCGTCCGCACCCGCGAAGGGCGACCGCTCGATCCGCGGCGCGTACGCGACCGCGCTCACCACCGATGCCCACCAGGCCCGGTGGCGCGGGACCGCACTGTCTCCGCCGGCCATGCGCCACCGCCAGGTATCGTCGTAACCCACCTGGATGACTCGCCCCTGTCCCGCGCGCCGTGCCGCCACTGCCACCTGCGACCCGCGCCGCTCGATCACCACCGCTTCGCTAGCGAGTTGCGTCACTGGGACGAGCCCGAGCGACTGTCGCGGTGCGGAATCACTCGGTGTGTCGTTTCCATCGCGGATCCTGACCCCGGCGTTTCCAGGAGCGACCCCCCGGAATGACCGGACCGCGCTCCCCATGACCACGAGCCCTCCGCCCTTGCGTACGTAGGCGGCGATGCGTGACGCCTCCGCGGCGGCTGTGGTGTCGACCGCCAGCACCGCTGCGTACCGCGCGGTGTCGATGTCAGCAACCCTGCCTTGCACCACATCGCCTTTAGGCGCGAGCGCGATGTGCAGGTCTACCTGCCATCCCTCTTCTTCAAGGGCGCGCACGACGTACTTGGCTTCCCAGGACGCGCTCGCGAGAATGAAGAGACGGCGGAGCACGAGCGAGTCTACGCCCGCCCCACGTGCGGGCGTGCCATTCACGACGCCATCGGCACTCCGCACGACGCCTGGCGCGAGCAGCGTCGCCCCTTGGCTCCCCGGTGCCACGCGCACCGAGCCGATAAGCCCCAGCGCGTCCTGCACGGTCACCTGCGACCCTGCCGGCGCCGCCACGTTCACCCGAGTTCCCCCTCGAGGGTCGGCCACGGGCTCGAGGTCGATCGCGGTCGCGAGCAGCGGCGCGCCGATCGGGGTGCCGATCGGCTGCCCCCACGTCGTACGCACGCCGTTGCGGCGAAGCGCGACCAGCCACTGGCGCTGAAATCCGGGGAGCACCGAACCTGGCGCCAGCGTCACGTGCACCCGACGTGGCGGCGCACGTGTACTCCAGCGCGTCAATGCGCCATGCAGCGCCCGCGCGTCGACCTGCTCGGCGACTCTTGGTTGGGCGGGACACAGCACTCGCCAGACCACCCAGATGAGCAGCGCAACAGCAGTAATGCGTAACACGGCTTCTATGCCCATCCGAGCGACTGAGCCAACGCTGCGACCCAGGCGCTCTGTCGCCGTGTCGTCCTGAAGCCGCCGGCTGTGCAGCTGCTCCTCCGACTCCGAGGCGCGCGGGGCAGCCGCCCCTACATCAGCGGGTGATGGCATATGCGATGATGTTGACGCCGAACTTGGTGTTGTCGACCAGGTTGAACCGTTTAGTGTCTGGGTGGTAGCCCCACTCGGAGCTGTAGTCCTTGCTCGAGTACAGCACCGCGATGCGGTTCTCGCGCATCACGGCCTGCAAGTGCGTATGAATGAGCTGATCCCCCCATCCATTCAGCTCGTGGCTCGTGTTCGGCGGACCGTTCGGAAACTGAAAGAAGCAGCGATAGAGCTCATGCGTGTTGGGGAGGTCGACGAGCGCTCCCGCCGTTCGCGTCAACTCCTCCGTCGCGGTCTTGTGAAACACGCCCTTGATGTCGTGGTTGTGATCGTCGACGAACATCATCCCGCCGCGATCCAGGAACGTTCGCACGTGGCGTCGTTCGACCTCCGTAAAGCGCATTGGCAGGTGCCCGGTGAGGTACAGGAGGGGGTACTCCAGCATGGCAGGCGAGGCGAGCGGCACGATCACGCCTTGTGGAGCGACATCGATCTCGGTGTACCGGGCGATCGAGTCGATGAGGTTGGCCGGCACCAGCGGCGCCGCGTCCCAATCGCCAGACTCGTACTTGGCCGTGGCAAACACGAAATCGCTCATATACCTCTCCCAATTACACACGCGGCATCCATCATGACGGCCCGTGCCACATCGGCAGTGTGCCCGACGATGTCGGGGTCCCCTCGAGCGCCTGTCGCGCTCTCAGGAGTGCCGGAACCGCATCCCGACCAGCGTGCAGCGCCTCGATCGCGTCGTTCAGCGCTCCCGCGAGCGGCACGTTGCCGAGGGGCGCGGTCGGACCACCTGGCAAGGCGGTCACGCGCAGCAGCGTCAGCGAGTCCAACGCCGCAGTCCATGCCGGACTCTCGCGCGGCGCGCGCAGCAGGGCGACCGCGCTGGCGAAGACTCTGGCCTCCTCGGCCCGGAGCGTGTCGGTCGGCGCGCCAGGCATGCGGGGTCCAGCGTCGGGCTTGTCTTTGCCGGTCATGCGGACACGCTGGACATTGACGACGATCACGGGTGGCGCTCCACGCAGGTAGAGCCGCTTCGCGTTCCGGGCTTTGTCCAACGCTTTCAGGGCCACGATCTCGGGCGGAAGCGCGCTGTCCGGCTGCACCACCTCGAGATCCGTCGCGGCGTCGGTCATCGCCTGCGATGCCGTATCGAGCAGCGCCCGCTCCCAGTCGGGAATCACCATACCACCATCGATATCATTCCCATGGAGGATCACGGCGATCCGGTCGATGAGGATGTGTTCCTTGTTCGCCAGTCGATACGACAGATCCAGGAGCGAGTCGTGGGTGAGCGGAGGATGCCGGGTGTGCTCGCGCCGGATCAGCGTCTTGGTCGCGATCACGATCATGAGCTGACTCATATAGGAGCTGTCCAGCCCCAGTGGCGGGGCCGTCGCGACCACGAGCGAGTCGTACTCCTGCTTCGTCGCAATGCGGAGCGTCCGCGTTTCGGATACTCCCTTCCCCGGACCGCTCACCGTGTTTCCGTCGAAGACGACCGCCCGGACGGAGAGCAGGTCCCCGCCCTTCAATCCCAGCGCCTCGAGCCGGAGCGTCGCCTGCATTGCCCCTGTCCTGGTATTGGCAAACGCGACACGGCCGACCTGTCCCTCACGGGCGGTGACGCCCCCCGACTCCTCCTCCCCAGAGGTAATCAGATACTCGAAATACCCGCTGGCGAGTCCGATGTCGTCTGTCGCGTCGGCGGTGAGCTCGAGTGCTCCGGTCGCTGGCTCCCGCATCGTCGAGTCCCGGACAGGCGTGGTGAGGACGACCGTGGGCGGTGCATCGACGACCGGCTGTAACACGACGAGCCGCTCGTAGCGCCGGTCCGTGAGCCGGACGACCACCGGCGTCGCCCGCATCGGGAATGACACGTCCCACCCGTCCTCCCGTGATCGCACCGGCACGCTGTCACTGCCAACGCGCACGTGGATCCCGGCCCCGGCGTGGCGACCCCCGAGCACGATCTCACTGCCGATGAGCGCCGAGATCGTCGCCGGCTCTGCCAGCTCTCGTGAAGGCCACCGCGCGTATACCGGAGGGGTTACCCGCGCACTCAATGGGGTCAGTCGGTTGGGCAACTCGACTGCCGCACGGGACGCACGGTGGTGTCTCACACCCAGGCGACCGGCCGGCCACATCGCCGCCAGGGCTACCGCAAGGGCGAGACCGACGAGCGCCGAACCGAGAGCGCGTACGGCCACCCTGCGCAGCATGGGGGCGACGGCGACGGCGTCGATGGCGCGGTCGGCGGCCGCGTCTCGCAGGGGGTTGCGCTCCCCGACGTACCGTGGGTCGACGGCCGTCACGAGCGCATACTGCAGGGCCGGCGCCCGCTCCTCGATCCAGAGCGCGACTCGCTCGAGCGATCGGACGTGCCGCCCCCGCCAGAGGAGCGCGACCACGGTCAGCAGCCCGACCGTCACCCCCACAGCCCAGAGGGCCACTACACTATATAGAAGGAGGGCGACAGCAGCACCCCAGAGCAGTGCTGCGGCCACCAGGACGGCCGTCAGCACCGTTCGTGCGCGAGCTGCGGCCCTCCATGCGACCCGCGATGCCCCGATGGCCAAGTGTGTGCGGGCCACTGGCGGCGGCGCGGTTGGACGCTCGGTCTGTATCACGCGTCCCGTGCCTTTCGGCGCACCACGGCCTCGGCCAACACGGTCACCAACGCTGCACCCAACAGCCAGAGCACGAGCGGCGTCGGGATCGACTCGAGCGAGGGGAGCGCACGCGCGGCGACCAGTGCCGGACCGCGGCCGTGGAGCGCGGCGAGCTCGCGCTGGACTGGTCCCTCCCCGTCGCTCGCTGAACGCGCCGTGCCGGTCGTCCCGCCTACCATACGGATGTCGGCCCGGCCGCACGGCGCCCCCATCGCCTCGGCGAACCGCTGATACGCCGGGCGCAACGCGATATCGCCGGCGGTCGGCACGGCCACCGCAACGTCACGTTCGCACCCCTCGCCGGCGAGCCCGCGCTCGATCGCCGCCGGCTCGCCGTCCACCCACCGGGCGACGACCCGGCTTCGTGCCAGGCTCGCCGGGGTGAGTCGCCATGCCCGCTCGAACGGCGCGACGACGGCGACTTCCCCCGCCACGACCGCACCGACCGTGTCTCGTCGCTCGCGCGCGATGGTCCCTGGTGCATGGCCATCCGCCGGCCACTGTATCCGCGCCGGTACCGGCGTCGCCTCGGATCGGGGCGCCACGCGGATCACCCGCACGGCACCCGGCCAGAGGGCGCGAAGCGAGTCCGTGGCCGCGTCGAATTCAGTCGCGGCAAAGGGCGATACGATCGCAAGGTCCAACGAGTCGCTTCGATCCCGTACGCGGGAGGCAGTCTGCAACGCCGCCAGGAGTGCGCTGGAGATAGAGCCCGACGGTGCCGTCGGACCCGCCGCAGCAGCCGAGTCCATCGTTCCGACGTCCGTAGGCCGCGCCGCCGAGTCGAACAGGATGAGACTCCCCTCACCACGCCCCAGCACGGACTTCGCACTGTCGGTCGCCTCGTGCGCATCGGCGACGGCCCGCGAGCGGTCGATGGCGACGATGTGATAGACTGCGACTCGGCGCGGGGTTAGCGCCGGCCTGGCGAACGCCGCGCCGACCAGAAGCACGAGAAGCACGCGAAGGAGCAAGAGGAGCAGATCCTCCGGGCGGCGCGCCACGGTCGGTGCCCGCGCATCCCGCATCGGCACGAAGCGGACGGTCGGCAACAACTGCCCGGGAGGTTGCCGCATCACGATGAAGTGGATGGCAACCGCGCCCGCTGCGACCGCGAGCGCGGCGGCGAAGAAGGCCGGAGCGAGGAACGTCACGAGGCGCTCGCCGGTACGGTCACACGCCGTCCCCGCGCGCAATGCGGCACACGGCTCGGGCAGGCCGGTCGTCCGTCACGACGAGCGCGTACGTCGCACCAGCGCCACGCCAAGCTCGCGCGAGTTCCTCCCGCCATGCCGCGAATCGCGCCAAGTATGCCGCCCGGGTCGCCCCGACAAGCGGACGACGAACGTCCAATCGCTCGGGGTCGGCGACGAGCGCCCGCTTCCATGGGGGATCGAGCTCCTCGGCCGCCGCGATGTGCACCGCGACGCAGTCGGCGCCTGCCGACACGACCTCGGCCCCCGCTCCGGCGAGAACGATGCCGTCGTCCGGGCCTTCGCCGAGAAAATCGGAGATGATGACGAGTCGCCCCCCCTGACGGAGCAGGCCACGCGCCCGAGCGACTGCCGGCGCCAGCGCAGGGTTCCCGCCGGGCGCCCGCCGCGCCAGTGCGGATCCGATCTCCGCGATCACGCTTCGCCGCGTGCGCGGTGGGACCACCCAGGGCCCGTCGGGCGACGCCACGACGGCACCGACGGGATCCCCGGCCGCATGCGCGATGGCCGCCAGCCCCACGACCATCATCTCTGCCTGCACCCACTTGCCGAGTCCGGGCAACGGGTAGGCGAGCGACGCACTGGCGTCCACCACGAACACGGTGGGCAGGACGGCGTGCTCCTCGGCCAGTCGCACGTACGCCCGATCGGTGCGCGCCAGGAGCTTCCAATCGAGCTGCCGTGGATCATCGCCCTGGCGATAGGCCCGGTACTCCGTGAACTCGACGGCCAGGCCGCGCCGCTTCGAGCGGTGCGACCCACTGGGACCGCCGGAGATGCGCCGGCGAGCCGGCCAGCGGACGCCGCGGACGGCCTCGAGCAGCTCGCCATATCCGGCGAGCGCGTGAGTGCCGAGCGAGACGGTCGGCGGTGGTCCCGGCATGCGTCGGTCTCCCTCCCTATACCCGAACCCCGCTCGTCGGCACCGGCACGCTGTTCAGCAGCTCGCCAACGATGCGCTCGGCCGTCACGCCCTCGGCCTCCGCGGCGAAGCTGAGTAGGATGCGGTGCCGGAGGACGGGAAGGGCGACGCGCTGCAGGTCCGCGGGACTCACCACGAGTCGGCCCTGCAGGAGCGCATGCGCCTTGGCACCGAGGATGAGCGCTTGCCCGGCGCGCGGGCCAGCCCCCCACCGGACGTGGCGCTTGACCGTCTCCGGCGCCGTCGGCGAGTCCGGGCGCGATGCCCGGGCCAGCGCCGTCGCGTACTGCAGCGCCGGCTCGGCGGCCGCCACCTCACGCACCAGCCGCTGCAGACCGATCGCGTCGGCCCCCGTCACGACCGGAAGGAGCGGCTCGAGTCCGACGCCCGTCGTGCTGCGGAGGATCGAGATTTCCTCGTCCTCCGCCGGGTAGCCCACGCGGATGTCGAACAGGAACCGATCGAGCTGCGCCTCGGGAAGCGGGTAGGTCCCCTCCTGCTCGATCGGGTTCTGCGTGGCGAGGACGAAGAACGGCTCCGGGAGCGCGCGCGTCTGGCCAGCTGCGGTCACACGGTGCTCCTGCATCGCCTCCAGCAGGGCCGCCTGGGTGCGGGGGGGTGTGCGGTTGATCTCGTCTGCCAGGAGGATGTTCGTGAATACCGGACCTTCCACGAATCGAAACTGTCGTTGACGGGTCAGTGGGTCCTCCTCCATCACCTCAGTGCCGGTGACGTCGCTCGGGACGAGATCGGGAGTGAACTGGACCCGTCGAAAATCCAGGTGGGTCGCCTCGGCGATCGATCGCACGAGCAGCGTCTTCGCCAGCCCCGGCACACCGACCAGCAGCCCGTGCCCCCCTGCGAGCATCGTCATCAGCACCTCTTCCACGACGGTTCGCTGCCCCACGATCCGCTTGGCGACCTCGTTCCGCAGCGCGTCGGCGGCGGCAATGAGTCGCTCGCGATCGGTCGGGGGGGAGTACGAACGCGCAATCGTATTGTTCATTGACGGGGCTGCGAGACGTGGCAGGTGATGACAGCACGCTACCTCCGACCGCATCGGTCGCCGATAGGGGCTGGGCGGACTGGCTGCCGGGAGGGTCGATTCGACCTATCCCAAGGATGACAATGGTCGCCGCCGTTGACCCTAGGCGGCGAGT
Organism: Gemmatimonadaceae bacterium; assembly: GCA_035569435.1. Taxonomy (GTDB): domain Bacteria; phylum Gemmatimonadota; class Gemmatimonadetes; order Gemmatimonadales; family Gemmatimonadaceae; genus DASRDS01. Next base: position 3,358 of record DATMNB010000044.1, on the reverse strand, counting down.
TCGTCGGGGGACGGTGTCAGCAGAACGCGGTGAGCCGTACGTCGGCGCACTCCGCTCCGACGCCGCGCGCCGCATCAGGCGCGATGAGGACCGGCGCGCGTGCGAGGGCGGCCACATCGCCGCGCGGACCGATGACACGTCCGCTGCTCGGAGGCACGAGAGCGGCGATGCCGCGACCGACGGACCCCCATTGCGACAGTCCAACAAGCTTCGAGACCGCCGTGCGGGAGCCGCGCTCGAAGAAGGTCCGCCGATCCACGTCTATGCCGCTACTCCGGCGCACTCGCGCGCACGCGCACACCGTGGGCCTCGCGCTGTCTCTCGTCCGAGCATGACCACTTCGCCGTCATGACGTAGGTTTGACAATGATCGTGCCGGTCGTGTTATAGAGCCGGCTGTGATACGAGTACGTACCCGGTTTGGGGAACGATCTTGCGCGCGTGGATGGCCTGCTCGCAATTCCGACACCGCTCGGAAACGGCGGAATATTCCCGGCGCCGGTCGCCGGAATCGGGAAGAAGCCGTAGAACAGCACGGCAGCGGCCTGCACGTCCGTCGAGTCATCGAACGCGACATCGGCGTTCTGTCCGGAGATATTGGTCCAGACAACTGCGCCGCCCACGCCGATGACAATCGTGCCCGGCTCGAAATAACTCACCGGCGCTCGACTCGCCGTCGGCGTATAGGCCCTGACGTCCACGAGAACGGCCGTGGGTTCGCCGATGGTAAAGGGGAGCGAATCGCTCTTCGACACCCCGTACATCGTCGTGGTCGCGTAAAAGGTGACGTTCCCAGGCGTGACCGGCTGAATGATGCCGGCGATGGGGTCGATCGCTGCGATCGTCGGATCAGACGACGTGAAATGCACCAGCGGGTTCGGGATCGGCGCGCCCGTCGCATCTAGTGCTTGCAGCACGAGCGTCACGCCGAACCTATCGAGAGAGAGTCGGGCGACGCTGTCCCCTGGCGGTAGGAGGTGGAAGGTTGTCAAGACCGGCGGCGGCGCGGCGGCGGTCACCTGGAGCAGGACGGTATCGGCGTGTGTCACACCGCCGATCGAGACGGTGGCGAGCACGCTGGTCTGTGCCGTGGCGATCAGCCCCGTGACCAGTCCGCTTGCGCTCACGGATACCGTCGAATCTGCCGTTCTGAATTGCGGTGCCGCCGATCCATCCAGTGGTGCGCCGAGTACGGTTTGTGGCGTGACCGTGAGTTGGACGGAATTCCACGGCGCCACCGTCGACAGCGTGACGACGGGGTGATTGACGGTGAGGTCCCAGTAGAGCGATGTAGCCGGAGTCGAGGGAGCGGTCGGCGCGGTACAGGCAAGGCCGAGGCACACAACGGCAGCCAGCGCGCGCAAGTCTATCCGCGGTGTGCACCGACTCCGCTGAGTGATGGCGCTGAGCACGCGCATTACGCGTTCCGGTCCAAGCAGCCGGTGAAGAGCGGGTTCGCACGCTCTTGCGCCGGAACGGCTACCGTCACGTCCGAGCCGTAGACGTTGATCCCTGACCCGCCGCCAAAATAGGGCCCAATCGGATACACGGCCCCTTGTGACCGATTGTACTGACGGATCAGCCGCCGCAAGTCGCCCTGGCGGTGGCCAGTCAGGAACAGCCAGTAGGCCCGCTCATTGAAGAGCAGATCGACGCGCTGATCTGCCGTTCCCGGGTCGGCTAGTGGCCGCAGGCCAGCCACTCCGCCCGTGCCGGCGTTGTAGGTCGTGTCCGTCTGGCTGGGATTCGCGGAATCCGGATGGGTCGTGTACGTGCCGTCCGTCCGCAGCGCATTGAGCGTCGCGAGCCAGGCGGTCGTATTTCCAGCCTGCAGTGATGCCTCGGCCGCGATGAGACGGGCTTCGACGCCACTGGCGACGACGATGGGCGCAATCGGTGCGGCATACTTGACCGGCGTGTAGAGTGGCGCATTGTACAGATTGGTCGCGTACTGTTGGACCACTGTCCGTGGGTCGCCGCTCGAAATGAACGGCAACCCATTGAAGCCCTCACGATCCGAGACAGTGCCAACGTTGTACATGAACGCCTGACCACTGGACGAGTCCACCCACCGCTCGACAACCTGATACTGAAAGCCATCGGGCACAGGTGCGACCTCCTGGGCCGCCGCGGCATACTCACCAAGCGCGAGCAGGACGCGACCCTTTCCGACCCGTGCGAGGTTCTGGAGCTCGACACTGTCCGTCGCCAACGCATACGCGGTGTCGAAGAGCGCCGCCGCGTGCTGGTAGACTTGGGACGTCGTCGAGCCCGCGTGATAGGTAAAGTCCTTGCCGTAGTTCAACGTGCTCAGAGGCACGCCCGAGCAGAACAGATCCGCCAGCATCACCTCGGCATATCCTTCCGCCACGTACACGTGACCGCGGATCGACCCCGACGCGCCCGGCAAGTAGGCGCCAATCGCACCCAAGGCTTCCGCCGACTGGGCCCGGATGGCCTGGAGGTTCGAGTAATCGGTGACGCAGAACGCACAGCGTTCGGTCTGTTGGCTCGTGGCCTGTGGCAGCAATCGCGCATCGACGTACACCCCTTGCGAAATACCCGCCGCTGGTCCCCCGCCGATGCTCACATTCTCCAACTCGTCCGTCAGCAACCCGGAGGTCGCCGCGAACGACTGCGCCTCCTGAATGAACAGATAGACGGCGTGGTGTTGGAGTCCGAGCGCGCCAGCCGGCGTATTGAAGGTCGCGGGGTCAATGACGCCGGACGGAAGCTGCGCGTTGCATCCCAGCTGACCCACGACCACTGCGCCCAGCAGCACGCCGCGTCGCATGCGTTCCACGCCATTTTGCATCACGGTACCCTAGTTGCTCAGGTTGATTCTGAGGCGCCACGTCCGCGGGATGGGTATCCCGCCAAAGTCCTCGACCTCGTTGCCGGTGGACGCCGCATTGACGTTTGGATCCTTGCCCCGATAGTTCGTCAGCAGCGCCAGGTTTGTCCCCTCCAGCGCCAGGCTCATTCTCGCGCACCGCAGTCGCCGGGCGAAGCCGTCGGGCAGGATATAGACAACCGACACGTAACTGAGGCGCCACGTATTCACGGTCTGATAGGCGCCGATGTATGTCACGTTTGGATTGTTTGGATCCATGACGGCGACGGCAGCTTGCTGTCCGAGCGGCGCCTTCGGATTGTTGGCGGCAAGGGTAAGGAAGTTGCTCCCCTGACTGTTCACCGCCAGCCCCGCCCCGTCGAACTGCGTCAAGCCATTTTGGTATGCGACCGACGCGTGGACGCTCAGGTGCTTGAAGAACGTAATATCGGTATTCAACGTGGCTTGGTAGTTCGGGTCCTGCGCACCGAGAAAGCTCGCCGAGTCGGCGACGACCACCTCGTTG
>DATMNB010000043.1:0-39426 GCA_035569435.1 Gemmatimonadaceae bacterium | reverse complement strand
CAAAGGACCAGGGGCGGGCCGACGCCTGGTCGACGGATATCAATCTCTACACGGTCCCGGTCACGGGTGGCGCGCCCACGGTCATTACCGCCGACAACCGCGCCGCCGATCAGGGGCCGGAGTACTCACCCGATGGCCGCTATATCGCGTATCAGGCCCAGCAGCGTCCGGGGTTCGAGGCTGACCGGTGGCGCCTCATGCTGTATGATCGGGCCGCCAAGTCCTCGAAAGAGCTGCTGCCGGACTGGGATCGCAACGCCGATAGTTACACGTTCACGCCCGATGGCGCGACGCTGGTGCTTGGCACTGTCGACCGTGGTCGAGGCAAGCTCTATAGCGTGGCGGTGACGGGTGGGGCGCCGACGCTGCTGGTGTCGGATCACAACAACGCGTCGCCGGTCTTGGCGCACAACGGCACGACGCTCGTCTGGCTGCGCGACGCGGCGGACCGGCCGGCCGAAGTGTTCACCGGCACGCTCGAGCCGCACGGCGTCATCGCCGAGCGGCAGGTCAGCCACGTCAACGACGCGTTGGTGTCGCGGCTCAAGCTGTATCCCGCCGAGGATTTCTGGTTCGTCGGCGCGGGCGGCGACAGCGTGCAGGGGTTCATCATCAAGCCGCCGCAGTGGCAGCCAGGGAAGACCTATCCCGCGGTCTTGCTGGTGCACGGCGGGCCCCAGGGCGAATGGGCCGACCAGTGGCATTCGCGGTGGAACTATCAGATGTTCGCTGCCCCGGGGATGGCGATCATCGCCATCAACCCGCGTGGCTCCTACGGGTATGGGCAGAAGTTCGTCGATCAGGTCTCGAAGGATTGGGGCGACAAGGCGTACATCGATCTCATGAACGGGGTCGACGCGGCTATCGTCCGGGAGCCATGGATCGACCGAACGCGGATCGGCGCGGCGGGCGGATCATACGGCGGCTACATGATCAACTGGATCGCCGGCCACACCGACCGGTTCAAGGCGCTCGTGTCGCACGCGGGGCCGTTCAACCTCGAGAACATGGATGCCGCGACCGAAGAGCTCTGGTTCGCGGAGTGGGAGTACGGCGGGCCATACTGGGATTCGACGGCGATGGCCACGCAGTATCGCGTCTACTCACCGCATCTCTATGCGTCCCATTTCCACACGCCGACGCTCGTCCTGAACGGCGAACGCGACTATCGAGTGCCGTATACCGAGGGGCTCTCGATGTTCACAGCACTGCAACGCCAGGGCGTGCCGAGCCGGCTCGTCGTCTTTCCCGACGAGGGGCACTGGATCCTCAAGCCGCAGAATCAGCGGCTGTGGTGGGGCGAAGTGCAGGGGTGGTTGGCGAAGTACCTCCTGGTATCGGCATCGGCACGAACCGCCTGAGCGACAGCGCGGGCCGCTCGACGACGCGCCAGAGGATCCAGGCGCCGAGCCAACTGCACGCGAGCAGGCCCGCGATGTTGGCCAGCAAGATGGGCAGGGTGCCGGTCACGTGTGCCGTCACCCACGTGACGATGGGGCGACGCATCGGGATGTGGATCAGGTACATCGCGTAGCTGTATTTGCCCAACGAGGTGAGTACACGGTTGGACAGCCACCCAAGCGCGTGCTGGTCGACGACGACGAGATAGATGCACGCGGCGGTGAGCACCGCCACGCATTCGGAGCCGCCGAGGAGGGCCCACCGGGTGTATTGGTCGGCCAGGCGATCAGACAGCAGGAGCATGACGACGCCAGCGAGCGCGACGCCCGCGATGGCGCGGGCCGTGGGCAGGGATTGTCGGGTGCCGCGCACGAGGAGCGCGACAGAGGCGCCGAGCGCGAGGGCATCGGCGCGGGGCAACGTCAGGGCGTATCCGGCGCGGCCCACGAGCACCGCGCGCAGAATGGGTGCGCCGACGATGAGGGCGAGGCAGACGAGGCGGAACGCGCGCGGCGAGAGCCAGGCCACGAGCGCGGGCCAGACTGCGTAGAATTGCTCCTCGACGGCCAGGGACCACAGGTGGGCCGTGGCGGGTGGCGCGGCATCCCAGCCGTAGCGAGCCACGAGCACGTTGGTGAGGAACACCCAGAGCCACCACGTGCCGTGCGGCGCGACGGTCGGGTGGACGAGCAGGACGCCGCCCAGGAACAGGTAGTACAACGGAAAAATGCGCAGCGCCCGTCGCGCGTAGAACGACCGGAAATAGCCTGACGGCGGCGTCGGGCCTGTGCCGCGCGCGTCGAGGAGGATGCCGGTGATCAGGAATCCGGAAAGGACAAAGAACACGTCGACGCCCATCCACCCAGCCAGGAGCGTGTCGTGCAACAGGCGCGGGAGGACGTTGGTGGACGTCGGCGAAAACTGCGCGGCGTGGTGCAGCACGACCAGGAGAATGGCCGTGCCGCGCACGCCGTCCAGGGCGGGGAGGTGCCGAGGGCGGATGGCTAGTGGTTGTGAAGTGCCGGGGACGGGGCGGCGCTGGTCGCGACTGACTTGAACGTGTCCTCGAGACGCCCGACCACGTCCTCCAACAACGACATTGGCGTGTTCAGTGCGGGCTCAAGCCGAATGGTCTGCGCCTTGGAGTAGGTGCCGGCGACGAGGACGCCGCGCTTGAAGAGGCCGGAGGCGACCTTCCAGCCGATCTCCTGGCTGGTGAACTCCATGCCGATGAGCAAGCCTTTGCCGGTGGCGTCGGCGAGCACGTCGGGATAGCGGTCGCGCAGCGCGTGCAGCTCTCGCAGGAGATAGTCGCCCCGGGTCGCGGCCTGGCCTGGGAGGTCCTCGTCGAGGGTGACGGTGATCGCGGCGATGCCGGCGACGCAGGCCAGGGGGTTTCCGCCGAACGTCGTCGAGTGAATGATCGGGTTGGGGATCATCACTTCCCAGATCTTGGCCGTCGACACGAAGGCCGAGAGGGGCATGACGCCGCCGCCGAGCGACTTGCCCAAGCAGAGGATGTCGGGCACGACGCCCCAGTGGTCGAGGCCCCACATCTTGCCCGTGCGACCCATCCCGGTTTGCACTTCGTCGGCAATGAGTAGCACGCCATACCGGTCACAGATCTCGCGCACACGCGGGAAATAGTCATCGGGCGGCACGATGGCGCCGGCCTCGCCCTGCACGGGCTCGAGCACGACCCCCGCGACCCCTAGGCCGATCACCTCGGCGCGCCTCAACTCTTCGGCGAGTGCATCGGCATCGCCATAGGGCACGAATCGGACGTCCTGGAGTCCGTGCTGAAAGGGCGATCGGAACGAGGCCTTGCCGAGGAGCGAGAGGGCGCCAAACGATTTGCCGTGGAATCCGGCGAGTGCCGAAATGAAGGTGGTCTTTTTTGTATATAGCCGCGCCAGCTTGAGGGCGCCTTCGACGGCGTCGGTGCCGTTGTTAATAAAAAACGAGTTCTGGAGATCGCCCGGGGTGATCTCGGCGACAAGTTTGGCCAGGGCACCGCGCCAGGGCTCGAGCAGCTCCTGGCTGTTGAGCGCCATGCGCTTGATCTGATCGGTGACGGCCTGCACGATGCGCGGGTGATTGATCCCGGCGCTGAAAATGCCATAGCCGCCCAGGCAATCGATATATTGGCGCCCGAGGGCATCGGTGAGGATCGACCCACTCCCCGACCACTCCAGCGCGGCGAATTGTCCCGCCTCGGTCACCGACTTGCGATACGTAATGAAGCCGCGGTTGTAATACTCCGCGTAATTCAGCACGGTCTCCTGAATGAGCTCGTGCGTCTCCGCCAGCGTCAGGTCGGGGGTCGACAGCAGGTGGAGGTAGTGCTCGGCGTGCCGTAGCACCTCGGAGTTCGGCAAACGCAATTAATCGGCGCTCCTTGTGAGGGGTTCCAGTGGGTGAAGCGGGTCAAGCGGACTTGATCTCCGTCCAGATCTGGTCCCACAGTGCCGTATCGCGACCGAGGTCGACCTGCAACTCCAGCCGTGTCAACTCGGCAGGGGTGGGGTAGGGCACGGGATGCGCGATGCGCGACATCGCCGCCTGGTTGGGGGTGCCGTACCCCGTGAAATCCGAGATGGCGGCGCCCACGTCCGGTCTCAGAATGTAATTCATAAATTCGTGCGCCGCCCGTTTATGGCGCGCATTGCGGGGCATAACGACCGAGTCCATCCAGATCGTGCAGCCTTCCTTGGGCACCACATAATCGATCGCCGGCTGCTCGACCTTGGCCTGGCTGGCGTCGCCGTTCCAGAGTTGCGCGATCCAGACATCGCCCGAGATCAACTGCCCTTTGACCGGGGCCGAGATGTACGCCTTCAGGTTTTTCTTGACGGTGATCGCGTCCGACTCGGCGGCCGCCAACTCATGGGGGTCCCGCGAGTTGAGCGAGTGTCCGCGGTACCGGAGCCAGGAGCCGATCACGTCGCGGCCGTCGTCCATCTGCGTCATCTTGCCGCGATAGCGCGCGTCCATCAGGACCCGCCAACTATCGGGGCGCGGGACCAGGTCGGAGCGAAACGCCAGTCCGGTCACGCCCCACTGCCATGGGACCGTGTGGGCATTCCCGGGGTCGAAGACGGGATTCAGAAAGAGCGGCGCGACGTTGTCCCAATTGGTCAGATACTGCCGGTGGATGGGGCCCGCCAGTCCGGTGGCGATGAGGACCGTGACGGCGTAGCTGCTCGGAAACACGAGGTCGTAGCCACTGGCACCGGTGATGAGCTTGGCCAGCATTTCCTCGTTGCTCTCGTACACGTCGTAGGTGACCTTGACGCCGAACTCCTTCTCGAACGCGGGGATCGTCTCCGGCGGGACGTAGTCCGACCAGTTGTAGATCGCCAGATGCTTCTCCATCGGACCCAGGGATTCGGCGGCCTCCGCCGCGTCCTGCGCCGGCGTCCTGGTGTCGGTGAGCGAACGGCAGGCATCGAGCAGCGCCGCCGTGCCGCCGAGGGCCAGCGCTCGCGCGAGAAAGGCTCGGCGGTCAATGACCGCCTCAAGCATGGGCCTTCTTCTCGCGCGTCAGTTGCTCGGCGACATAGAGCAGGATCGTCGTCGCCAGCACGATCAATGTGCTGATCGCGTTGATACTCGGCTCGATGTTGCGGCGCACCATACTGTAGATGACGAGGGGCAGGGTGCTCGATCCGGATCCGGCGACGAACGACGTGATGACAAAATCGTCGAACGACAGGATGAAGGTCAGGAGCGCGGCCGAGATGATGCCGGGCCAGAGGAGGGGGATCGTCACCTTGCGAAACGCAGTGATCTCATCGGCACCGAGCGTCATGGCCGCCTCCTCGAGATTTTCATCCATACCGGCCAGGCGAGCCATCACGACGACGACCACGAAGGGGATGCTGAAGGCGACGTGGGCCACGACTATCGTCGTCAAACCAAGCGGAAAACGCAAGAAGACGAACATGACGAGGAGCGAAATGCCGGTCACGATCTCGGGGGTCACGATCGGGACATACATCAGCCCCTCGTAGAGGGTCTTTCCGCGAAACCGGTGGCGGGCCAACGCCAGGGCAATCAAGGTGCCGAGTGCGACGGCAATGATGGTCGCGGTGACGCCGACGATCAGGCTGTTGCGGAGCGCGTTGACGATGTCCTCGCGCTCGGCGAGCCGTGCGTACCAGTGCGTGGTGAACCCTGTCCAATCGACGGCAAACTTGGACGAGTTGAACGAGAAGACGACCAGGACGAGGACCGGGAGGTGCATGAGGAACAGCACGACCCCGGTGAACACGATGAGCCAGCGCGGAATGGCGCGGGTCATTCCGGTCTGAGGCGGAGGCGGAGATAGATGAGCACGGCGATCAGCACGAGGGTCATCAGGATCAGTGATGCCGCCGAGCCGAAGGGCCAGTTGCGGGCGGTGGAGAATTGGTTCTGGATGAGGTTGCCGACGAGGAGGCCTTTGGCGCCGCCGAGCAGGTCCGAGGTGAGAAAGGAGCCGAGCGACGGAATGAAGACGAGGAGCGATCCGGCGATCAGTCCGGGAGTTGAGAGCGGGAGTGTGACGCGGAGGAATCGCGCCGTCGGGCGGGCGCCGAGGACCTCGGCGGCTTCGAGGAGCGAGGTGTCGAGCTTTTCCAGCGAGGCGTAGATCGGGAGGATCATGAACGGCAGGTAGCCGTAGACGAGTCCGAGGAGGACGGCGAAGGGCGTGTACAGCATGGTGAGTGGCTGCTGAATGAGGTGCAGCCGGAGGAGCCAGGTGTTGATCAGGCCCGTGTCGCGCATGAGGAAGATCATGGCGAAGGTGCGGACGAGAAAGCTGGTCCAGAAGGGCAGAACGACGAGAAAGAGCAGGAGGGTGCGCCACTTGGTGCTGCGGGCGATAGCGTACGCCACGGGATAGCCGGTGAGGGCGCACAACACGGTGCAGACCAGGGCGACGACGAACGTGCGTTCGAGGATCGTGAGATAGACTGGGTGGAGAAAGCGCGCGTAGGCCTCCAGCGTGAAGCCCGGGTCCACGCCGCCGTAGGTGCCGCGCGGCATGAAGCTGTACCCGCACATGACGATGACGGGGATGGCGAAGAAGGCCAACATCCAGAGCGTGCCGGGTCCCATCAGGGTCCAAGCCTCGGCTTCGGGACGGCGGGTGAGCCACGACAACAGCCTCCGTCGCACACTCAACTGCGGACTCACTCGTCTTCCAGTATCTGGCAGTCTTCCGGACGCCAGGCGACGGCCGCGTCATCGCCCCGTTTCCAGGGGAGGGGGTTGATCAACTGGCCTTCGTTGCGGACGGCCACGGTGACGTCGCCGCCGCCGCGCACGGTGACGACGACGTGCATCGTCTCGCCGAGGTAGACGACATCGCGCACGGAGCCGCGGAGGGCGTTCTCGCCGGGCGGGACGGACGCCGGCGGGACGATGTCGAGCCACTCCGGCCGGACAGCGATGCGCACGGATTGGCCTGGGGCGAGGCCGTTCTGTGCCGGCACGCGGAAATGACCGCCGGCAGCGGCCTCCACTTCGCACCAGGCACCGGCGCCTTTGCCCGGCGCGCCGCGCTCGGTGATACGTCCGTCGAAGAAATTCGATTCGCCGATGAACTTGGCGACGAATGCCGTGCGGGGATTCTCATAGATCTCGGCTGGCGTTCCGAGCTGCGCGACCCGGGCGTTGGACATGACCGCGATCCGGTCAGACATGGTCAATGCCTCTTCCTGGTCGTGGGTCACGTAGACGAACGTCGTGCCCAGCTGTTTGTTGAGTGACTTGAGCTCGAGCTGCATCTCCTTGCGGAGCTGGAGGTCGATGGCGCCGAGCGGCTCGTCGAGGAGGAGAATGGCCGGCTCGAGGACGAGCGCCCGAGCGAGGGCGACCCGTTGCCGTTGACCGCCCGAGAGCTGGGCCGGGAGGCGGCGGGCGAAGGTGCTGGGGTCGAGGCGCACCAGTTGGAGGGCCGAGCGGACGCGGTCGGCGATCTCCGCTTTGGGGACGCGGTGCGGGGCTTTTCGCTGCTCGAGGCCGAAGGCGATATTGCGTTCGACCGACAGGTGGGGAAAGAGCGCGTAGTTCTGAAACACCATGGCGATCTGGCGCTCGTAGGGCCGCTTGTCGTTGACGACCGCCCCCAGGAGTCGCACTTGGCCGCCGTCGGCGTCCGGTGTCTCGAACCCCGCGATCAACCGGAGAGTCGTCGTTTTCCCGCACCCGGACGGTCCGAGCATCGAGAAGAACTCGCCGCGCTCGATCGTGAACGAGACGTCCCGGACGGCGGTGGTGCCGGGGAAGCTCTTGGACACGTTGACCAGTTCGACGACCGGATCGGCCAGGGTACCCCCTCGTGGTTAAGGCGCCGGTGCCGGACTGTCGCTCTCGACGCCGCGTGGGTCAAGTTATAAGATGGGACGGTCTCGACCACAATATCATGCGCTTCGAACCGCCCTGTAGTCTCATTCTGATTCTCTCGTGTCTGTCCCTCGCCTGTGGCGGCTCCGAGCCGGCGGTCACCCATCGTGGGCCCGCGACGCGGATCCAGATCACGAGCACGGGCGACGCCATCGCCGACGCCAAGACCTATCTCGCCAAGCTTTGCCCGACGCCGATCGGCGGCGAGCTCAATTTCATGGTCTGGGAGGGGTACACCGACACCCTGTTTACGGCGCCGTTCGAGCGGGCGTGTGGGGTCAAGGTCAACGCCACGTACATGGGGTCGAGCGATGACCTGGTGGCCAAGCTGCGCGCCGGCGGTGCCCAGACGGTCGACCTGATCTCCCCGTCGAGCGACGCGATCACGGCGATCGTCGAGGCCGGGTTGGCGGCGCCGCTCGATCTCGCGCGCATTCCGAGCTACGAGGCGCTCTCCCCGACGTTCCGCGCGCTGCCGCTGGCGCGCAAGGACGACAAGGTCTACGGGCTGCCGTGGGCGTTTGGCCCCAATCCGCTGATCTACGACTCCACCAAGGTGCGCCCGGCGCCGACGTCGTGGGCGGTGCTCTGGGACGGCCGCTACGCGGGGAAGATCTCGCTCCAGGATGATATCGCGACGCTGTACATGGTCGCGCAGTACTTGGGGATGGACGACCCACACGACAAGAGCAAGCTGTACAATCTGTCCGACGCGCAGCTGGCGACGGTCAAGGCCAAGATGCTGGAGCTCAAGCCGCACGTGCGGAAGTACTGGGCGACAGCTGGGGATCTGACGCAGTTATTTCAGGGCGGGGAGGTCGTGTTGGGCGAGGGATGGCCGCTGATGACCCACCAACTGCGCCTCGCGCATTTTCCCGCCGCGGAGACGATTCCGGTCGAGGGGACGACGGCGTGGGCCGACCATTGGGTGTTGACGTCGGGGGCGCAGAATCTCGATGCGGCGTATGCGTGGCTGGAGTATTCGACGCAGCCGTTCACACAGAAGCTACTGGCGGACGTGACTCACTACATCGTCGCCAATCCGGCGGCCAAGTCGTACATGACGGCCGAGCAGGCGGGCGCGCAGCATGACGTCGCCGAGTACGGGACACGGGTCAACTTCTGGCAGTGGGGGTCGCGGCGGGACAAGTATCAGGAGATCTGGAACGAGGTCAAGGCCGGCCAGTGAAACTGTCTTGACAGTACCTCGGCTGGAACTGCGTGCGCTCTCCAAGCAATTCGGCGCGTTTACGGCGGTTGATGGCGTGTCGTTCGCCGTCGAGCGCGGTGAGTTTCTGACGTTGCTCGGGGCGTCGGGATCAGGGAAGACCACCACGCTCAGGCTCGTCGCCGGATTCGAGACGCCGAGCGCGGGGGCGATTCTCATCGATGGGGTCGATGCCGCGCATCAGCCGCCGTTCAAGCGGCCGGTGAACACGGTGTTCCAGCAGTATGCGCTCTTTCCGCACATGAGTGTGTGGGACAACGTCGGCTACGGGCTGCGCATGCGGGGACGGCCCGCGGACGAAATTCGGGAGCGCGTGGGTCGGGCGTTGGAGATGGTCCGGCTCCACGACCTTGGGGGCCGAGCGCCGCGGCAGTTGTCGGGCGGGCAACAGCAGCGCGTGGCATTGGCGCGGGCGCTCGTGAACGAGCCGCAGGTGCTGCTGCTGGATGAGCCGCTCGGTGCGCTCGACCTCAAGCTGCGGCGGCAGATGCAGACCGAGCTGACAGCGCTCAATCGGCAGTTGGGGATCACGTTCATCTACGTGACGCACGATCAGGAAGAGGCGCTCACGATGTCCGATCGTATCGCGCTCATGCGGGGCGGGCGGATCGAGCAGATCGGGCCGCCGCGCGAGCTCTATGACCGACCGCGGTCGCGCTACGTGGCCGATTTCATCGGGGAGACCAATCTCATCCCCACCGGCGACAACGCCTGGCTCTCCGTGCGTCCGGAGGCGGTGGCGATCGGGTCGGACGGACGCCCAGGGGTCGTCACGGCGGTCGTTTATGCCGGATCGGCAGTGAAGACGCACGTGCGGCTGGGCGATGGCACGGAGGTCGTCAGCCAGCAGGCCGCGCATCGGCCGACGGCGACGGTGGGTGAGACCGTCTGCGTCCGGTGGCCCGAGGATCAGGCGGTGACCGTTCGTGACTAGGGGCGCCAAGACGCTTGGCGTCGCGTTCCCCGTGGTGTGGGTCATCGTGACGCTGTTACTCCCGTACGCGCTGTTGCTCGTGCAATCGTTCTGGCGCCTCAAGGCCGGCGTGATCACGCACGAGTTTACATTCGACAACTACCGCCGGCTCTTCGGCACGCCGGTCTATCCGCACACGATCCTGTACTCGGCCGGGGTCGCCGCGCGCGTGACCGTGGCGTCGCTGCTCCTGGCGTATCCACTCGCCTATCTGCTGGCCTTCAAGGTCGGCCGGCACAAGCAGCTGATGTACATGGCGGTGATCATCCCGCTGTGGGTCAGCTATCTCGTGCGCGCCTATGCGTGGAAGATCATTCTCGGGACCAACGGAATCCTGAACGGCCTCCTGATGGCCATTGGGCTAACGCACGCACCGCTCGGCATTTTCCTCTACAACAGGGCGGCGGTTGTGCTGGCGCTGACGCACATCTACACGCCCTTCGCGCTGATGCCGATTTATGCGGTGCTGGAGTCGATTCCCGCATCGCTCAAGGAAGCGAGCCAGGATCTCTACGGCAGTCGATGGCGGACGTTCGTGCACGTGACGCTCCCGCTGTCGTTCCCGGGCGTCATGGCGGGGTGCACGTTTGCGTTTGTGCTCAGCATGGGGGATTTCATCGCACCGCAGCTCCTGGGTGGGAGCGACAGCGCGCTCATGGTCTCCAATCTGGTGTGGAGTTTGTTTGGCGTCGCGTACAATTGGCCCCTGGGGGCCGCCGTGTCGGTGGTCATGCTACTTCTGACGCTTGGATTACTCTGGTTGGCGTCACGGCTCGAAGCTCGCTGGAACTACACCGGCGCCCGGGTGGGCGCACCGGCGGCGACGGCATGAGGTGGTCCACGGCGTTGTGGGTGTGGGGCGCGTTGGTCTTCGTGTTCATCTACACGCCGCTGGCGGTCGTCGTCCTGTACTCGTTTCATACGGGCACCATCATCGCGTGGCCGCTCGAGTTGGGCACGCTCAAGTGGTACGGCGTGCTGGCCCATGATCGTGGGATGATCGCGGCGGTGTGGGCGAGCCTCAAGCTCGCGATCCTGGCGGTCGTGATCGCGCTCCTGGTGGGAGTGCCCGGGGCGTTCGTGCTGGACCGCGCCGAGTTTCCGGGGAAGGCCGCGTTCCGGCAACTGGTGCTGCTGCCGCTCATCTTGCCCGGGATCATCACGGGCGTGGCGCTGCTCAGCTACTTCTCGTTCCTGCACGTAAGCCTGTCCAGTGGCTATCCTGTGATCCCGGGCTGGCCGGTGGTGATCGGCCACGGCGCAGCGCTGACATCGATCGTCGTGACACAGGTCTTTGCCCGGTTGCAGCGGGTGGACCGCGCATTGGAGGAGGCGAGCGCCGATCTCTATGCCAACGACTGGCGGACGTTCTGGTTGGTGACGCTGCCGACGATCCGGACCGCCGTCCTGGGGGCGGCCCTCCTGGTATTCACGCTGAGCTTGGATGAGATCGCCGTGACGTTCTTTCTCATCGGCCGCCAGAATACGCTGCCGCTCGAGATCTGGGGCCTCTTACGGCGTGGGATCACTCCGGAAGTCAATGCGGTGGCGACGCTGATCTTCGCCGTGTCGCTCGTTATCATCGTCTGGTGGGCGCGACTCATGCGCGACCCACATTCAACTTAGGGAGCCAGTCATGCGCGCGTATCGCATGTATATCAATGGGCAGTTCGTCGAGTCGGTGAGTGGCGCGACGTTCCCGGTCTACGACCCGGCGACGGAGGCCGTGCTGGCGACCTGTCCGGCGGGGACCGCCGCGGACGTCGACCGCGCGGTGCAGGCAGCCAAGGCGGCGTTCTATGGCGGGTGGCGTGACACGTCGGCGCAGGATCGCGGGCGCGTTCTCTTTCGGTTGGCCGAGCGGGTGCGGACGCGGCGGTCGGAGCTCGCGGAGCTCGAGACGCGGAACTCGGGGAAGCCGATCGTCGAGTCGGAGTTCGACATGGACGATACGGCCACGACGTTCGAGTACTACGGCGGGCTGGCCACCAAGATCCACGGCGATGTGATTCCGGTCCCGACGCAAGCCATGTCGTTGGCGCTGCGCGAGCCCATGGGGGTGGCGGGGCAGATCATTCCGTGGAACTACCCCCTGACGATGGCCGCCTGGAAGCTCGCGCCGGCGTTGGCGGCAGGATGTACGGTGGTGCTCAAACCCGCCGAGCAGACGCCGTTATCGGTGCTGGCGCTGGCGGAGGATTTTCTCGCGGTGGGTGTGCCGGCGGGGGTGATCAACATCGTTACTGGGGATGGGCCGGGCGCCGGCGCGCCGTTGGTCGCGCACCCCGATGTCCGCAAGATCGCCTTCACGGGGAGTGCGGCGGTGGGCAAAGCCATCATGCGGTCGGCGGCCGACACGCTCAAGCGTGTGTCGTTGGAGCTCGGCGGGAAGAGTCCCAACATCTTTTTTGCCGACGCCGACTTTGAGAGCGCGATCGACGGGGCGTTGTTCGGCGTGTTCGTTAATCAGGGCGAGGTGTGCTCGGCGGGCAGCCGGGTGCTCGTGCAGCGTGACATCTATGCCAAGTTCGTCGAAGCCGCGGCGGCCAAGGCCAAGACCATCAAGGTGGGGAATGGTCTCGATCGGGCGACGAAAATGGGGCCGCTGGTGAGCCTCGAGCAGCGGGATCGCGTGCGTGAGTATCTCACGATCGGGGCGCGGGAGGCGAAGGTGGCCGCGGGTGGCGGCGTGCCCAAGGAGCATGCCAAGGGGTGGTACGTCGAGCCCACGATCTTCTACGACGTGGACAACGGCGCACGCATCGCGCAGGAAGAGATTTTCGGGCCGGTCATGAGCGTCATTCCGTTTCGGGATGAGGCCGACGCGATCGCCATTGCCAATGCCACGGAGTATGGGCTTGCCGCGGCGGTCTGGACGCGCGACATCTTCAAGGCGTTCCGTGTGGTCAAGCAACTGGAGGCGGGGATCGTGTGGGTGAACCACATGCAGCCGACGATGGTCGAGGCGCCGTGGGGTGGGTACAAGGCGTCGGGGTTTGGTCGGGAGCTGGGGCGATGGGGCGTCGACGAGTATCTGGAGACCAAGCAGGTGTACATCAACCTCGATGAGAAGCCCATCGGCTGGTACTGATCGATGGCGATCTACGCAGGGACCTCCGGTTGGGCGTATCCGAGCTGGAAGCCTGACTTCTATCCGGAGAAGTTGGCCTCCAAGAAATTTCTGGAGTACTACGCCACGCGGCTCAACTCGGTCGAGTTGAACTACACGTTTCGGCGGTTTCCCACGCCCAATTTGTTTGACAGTTGGCTGGCGTCGACGCGGCCCGGGTTTCGGTTTGCGGTCAAAGCCAACCAGCGCATCACGCACATCCAGCGGTTGCGTGACGCGGGGAAGGTGACGTCGGAGTTCGTCGCCGCACTGGCGCCGTTGGCGGAGAACGATCGACTGGGGCCGATTCTCTTTCAGTTGCCGCCGTTTCTCAGGTGTGACGTCGATCTCTTGAAAGCCTTTCTGGCCGAACTGCCTGTGGGGACGCGGGCGGCATTCGAGTTCCGGCACGAGTCGTGGTTTGTCGACGCGGTGTACGATGCGTTGCGCGCCGCGAATCAGGCGCTGTGCCAGGCGGAGAGTGAGACGCTCGATACGCCGGACGTGCAGACCGCGGACTTTGCGTACTTGCGGCTCCGCAAGACGCACTACGAGACGGACGACCTGCTGCGGCCCGTGCGGGCGCTTGCCACGCGGGGCGATGTCTTCGTGTACTTCAAGCACGAGGAGACGGCGGAGGGGGCCGTCAATGCGACACAGCTGCTGAGTGACTTAGACGCCCATTGAGATGTACTTGGTCTCGAGAAAGGCATCCATGCCTTCGCTGCCGCCCTCGCGGCCGAGTCCCGATTCCTTGAAACCGCCGAAAGGCGCTTGGGCGGTGGAGGGGAGGGGGTCGTTGACGCCGACGATGCCGTACTCCAATTGCTCGGCGGCGCGCCAGGCGCGGGATAGGTCGCGGGTGTAGAGATAGGCCGCGAGACCGAATGGGCCGCGGTTGGCGCGCGCGAGCACCTCGTCGTCGTGGTCGAACGTCGAGACGGGGGCGAGGGGGCCGAACGTTTCCTCGCGCATGATGAGCATGTCGTCGCGGACGTCCGTCAAGAGCGTCGGCGCGAAGAAATAGCCTGGGCCGGCGTCCGTCGGGCGGTCACCGCCGACCAGCACGTGGGCGCCGTGCGTGACCGCGTCGCGGAGCTGGGTCTCGACTTTCTGGACGCCCGCGGCATCGATGAGGGGGCCGACCTGGACGCCGTCGCGCATGCCGTCGCCGACGGTGAGCGCGGCGACGAGTGGCTCGAACGCCTCGACGAAGGCGCCGGCGACCGAGCGATGGACGTAGAGTCGGTTGGCGCAGACGCAGGTCTGGCCGGCGTTGCGGAACTTGGAGATGATCGCGCCTTGGGCCGCGGCCTCGATGTCGGCGTCGGGGAACACGATGAAGGGGGCGTGGCCGCCGAGCTCGAGGGAGATGCGTTTAACCGAGGCGGCGGCTTCGCGCATGAGGTACTTGCCCACGTCGGTCGAGCCGGTGAAGGTGATTTTGCGGACGGCGGGATTGGCGAGCAGCTCGGCGCCGACCGGGGCCGGGTCGCTTGTGGGGAGGACGGTCAGCACGCCGGGTGGGAGTCCGGCCTCGGTCAGGATGTCTCCGATGAGGAGCGCCGTGAGCGGGGTTTGCTCGGCGGGTTTGAGGACGACGGTGCAGCCCGCGGCGAGGGCGGGGGCGACTTTGCGGGAGATCATCGCGGCCGGGAAGTTCCACGGCGTGATGGCGCCGACGACGCCGACGGGTTGGCGGACGGCGAGGAGGCGTTTGTCGGGGGTCGATGCTGGAATGGTGCGGCCGTACAGTCGTTCTGCTTCACCTGCGAACCATCTGAAGAAGCTGGCCGCGTAGGCGATCTCGCCGCGCGCCTCGGCGAGCGGTTTTCCGCCTTCGGCGGTGAGGGTGCGCGCGAGGGGATCGGTGCGCTCGAGCATCAGGGCATCGGCGCGCCTCAGGATGCTCGCCCGCTCGGGTGCGGGGGTTGCGGCCCAGCTCGCTAGTGCCGCGGACGCTGCGGCGATTGCTCGGCGTGCATCGTCGGCGGTCGCGTTTGGGACGTCGGCGAGATGGGCGAGTGTCGCGGGATTGTGGACGGCGAAGGTACCGCGGGGCGTGGGCATGCACGACAAAGTAGCCACGCGGCATGGTGTCGTCGATGAGACCGAGTCGAGACTCGTTATTGACATGATGTGTAAGGCATCCCTACATTCGCGACATCGAGTGTAGCGGACTGGCCAAGCGGTCGCGCCTCGATATTCTGTCGGCTCTCATCCGGCCGTCGGCAACACTCGTGCTGACGGAGTCGTGGTCCTTTCCCCAGTCGCCGCGCCTAATCGCGCGGAGGATCTGATCACGCCGACGTTCACGCAGTCTCGATCGATTCGCCCCAATACGCCCAACGATCGCCTTGGGCGCGCGGGCATCCTGCGGCGCAGCGGTCCGTAAAGGCGCTCCACACCGGCGCGTCTCGCGCGCGCCGCGCCAGCACCGGCCCGCCGTCGCTCTCCGACGGCGGGGGTCTCTGGAGTTTGTCAACTGCCTGTCAACTCCGTGTCAACTCCCAGGATGAGGGCGATCAGTGAATCTCATACGTCGTATGTGGTGTCTGGCGACCATCGCGCTGGGGATCGTACCGGCGGTGGCGCGGGGGCAGGGACAGACGGAGGCGTTCACGGGTGAGGTGAAGTCGGCGCTCGGCAACCCAGTGCCGTTCGCGCAGGTCATCATTCCGAGTCTGGCGCTGATCACGCAGACGCGGCCCGATGGCAAGTTCACGATCAACATCCCGACCAGCAAGCTCTCCGGCCAGACCGTCGTCGTGAGCGTCCGCGCCCTCGGGTTCAAACCGGAGACGGAGTCGCTGGTGCTCACGGCGCCCTTTGCGCCGGTGACATACCGCGTGGAGACCAACCCGTTGCACCTGGGGGAAGTGGTCATCACGGGTGAGGGCACGTCGAGTAGCACGGAGAAGCTGGCCACGGCGCGCGCCCATATCGACTCGGGCGCGATCCAGAACAGCCACGAGCCGAACATCGTCGACGCGATTGCCGCCCAGACGCCTGGTGTGAACATCACGTCCAACGCCGGCGATCCCGGCGCGTCGGCATCGATCCGGCTGCGCGGCGAGAACACGCTGGGGCACACGCCGGATCCGCTGATCGTCATCGACGGAACGCCGATCGACAACTCGACGAATACGGTGGCCACGCTCGATCCCCAGACCGGCGGACCGCAAGGCGGTGTGGCCTCGCCCAATCGTGCCATCGACATCAACCCCGACGACATCGAGTCGGTGACGATCCTGAAGGGCGCCGCCGCTGGGGCCATTTATGGTGCGCGTGCTGGCCAGGGTGTCATTCTGATCACGACCAAGAGCGGCCGCGGTGGTCGGACGACGACGACGTTGACCAGCAACTATGGCTTTTCGAATGTCACGAACTTTCCCGATCTGCAACGAAAATACGGGGAGGGGTCGGGTGACTCCGTGGACACGTGTATCGCGGCCGGATTCTCGAGCAATCCGCCCTGTCTCACGCAAGGGGTCAGCTGGGGACCGGCGATCGCGCCGGGCACGCCGACCTATGATCACCGCAACGAAGTGTTCCAGACCGGGACGTATAGCGACAACAATCTGACCGTCTCGGGTGGGGACACGCGCAGCGCGTTCCTGGCGTCGGGCGGATATGTCGACCAGGTCGGCGACGTGATCGGCCCGCACAACTATCTGCACCGGTCCTCGGCCCGTCTCAAAGCTTCGCGCGAGGTCGTGCCCGGGCTGACGCTCGATGGCAACGTCTCGTTTGCCAACACCGCACAGGACGCGGTGCAGAAGGGGTACAACTTTGCGAGCATCACATTCGGCTCGTGGCTCACGCCGCCCGACTTCAATAACCTGCCGATCTACAATCAGTACGGACAACAGCGGTCGTTCCGACGACCGTTCCCGACTGCCCTCGATGCCGATTCGACGCGCGGATACGATGATCCGTTCTTCTCGGCGGCGACGGGACTGAGCACGACGAACACCAACCGGGTCATCCCGAGCGGGACGATCGACTGGCAGGCGACGCCGTGGCTCAAGTTCCAGGAGCACTTGGGCGTGGACTACTCGCACGACAACCGTGTGCAGTCGCAACCGATCGGGAATTCACAGACGGCGCTGCCGACCGGTCAGGTCATCCAACAGGACTTCGATCACTTCGAGCTGGATCAGACCGTGCTCGCCACGGCCACGTGGTCGCGAGGGCCAAATCTGAGCGGGGATGCGACGATCGGCCAGGATCTCAATACGCGGAGCTTCAATGGGTTTGGCGCCGTCGGCGACGGGTTGTTCGCGAACTATCCCCCGTCGCTGAACAACACCAACTCGGAACGCACGCCGGTCTACTCGCAGCAGTACTACATCCATGACCTCGGCTATTTCGGGCAGGCGACGCTCAACGTATGGCAGCAGCTGTACCTGAAGGTCGGGGCCCGATATGACGGGTCATCGACGTTCCCAAATAGTTGGGCGTGGTTCCCGAGCGGGAGCGCCGCATGGGACATCAGCAGCTACCTGCATGGATTGGTCTACCCTGTGGTCTCGTACGCGAAACTGCGCGTGGCGTATGGACAGAGCGGCACCGAGCCAAACCCGTACGAGACGGTCAAGTACTACTGCGCCGCATGCCCATACACCGATTTTTTCAGCGCATCGATCCTGTCGGCGTCGGGCGCAAACGGCGGCGGATTGTTCACACCGGACACGGAGCCCGGTAAGCTCCGCGTCGAGCGCACCGGCGAGTTCGAGACGGGCGCCGACTTTGGCTTCTTCAAGGACCGCAGCGACCTGGCCATCACCTGGTACCATAAGCTGTCGACGGACGTCATTCTGCCCATCGTCGTCCCGGCGTCTGGCGGCTACACGAACAAGTGGTACAACGGCGCGACGATTCGGAATGACGGCGTCGAGCTGGCCTTCAACGTGCGGCCGATCCAGACACGCGACATCTCGTGGGAGGCCGGCGTCAACTACGCGACAAACTGGAACAAGGTCACCAAGCTCGCCGGCGCCAGCTTCATTCCGTACGGCGGCCTGGGTGGTTTCGGCAACGTGTTCACGCAACTCGGCGGGACCGTCGACGCGTTTCGCGGCGAGGATTACGTCCGATGCGGCCGTGGCGTCGTGTTGAACGGCAGTTATAGCGTCGACGCCAACTGCACGGCAAGGCAGCGGAAGCATCACGCCCTGTTCATCGACAACGGGACGCTCGGCGGGGAGGGTGCCGGCTACCCGATTATCGATCCGACCCAACGCTACCTCGGCAACCCGGATCCCAAGTGGACCGGCAACTTCCACACGAGCTTCCGGTGGAAGAAATGGACGCTCTACGCGCTCGTCGACGTGCGGCAGGGTGGCCTTGTGTACGATCAGACGCAGCAAGCCCTGGACTTCTATGGCACGTCGGCGACGACCGGTAACCTGCGCAATAAGACGGTGACGTTTGGTCAGGGCTACATGAAGGGGCCAGTGGCTGGCCCCGGCGCGGGCACGCCGGCCGTGCTCGACCAGACGTGGTTCCAGAACTATCAGGGCGGGATCGCCGTGTCGCTCATCTCGCCGTATCTGCTCGACGGCAGCTACGTGAAGCTGCGCGAGCTCTCGCTCGGCTACACGTTCGACAGCCGGTTCATCACGCACAACCTGGGCCTCGGGTATATCCAGGCCCGCGTGTCGGGACGCAATCTGGTGACATGGTCCCGGTATCCCTCGGGTGACCCCGAGGTCAATGCCGGCGGCGCCGAGACTGGCGCGCAGGGCATCGACTTCTTCGGCATCCCGCAGGCCCGGACGATTGTCTTCACGGTCATCCTCACCAAGTGAGCGGCCACGTGACTTCTACTCGGATTTCATACATGCATCGATACGTGGCGGCGGCGTGCGGAAGCGGCCTGCTGGTGTTGGCGCTGGCGGGATGCAACGACTTCCTCAAGGCCAAGAAACTCACCACCAACCCGAACGAGCCTGGCACCGCGTCCGCCGGTCCCCTCTTCATCGCGGCACAGACGGACGTCTATTTCCAGATTGAAGGTCAGCTCGGCCGCACCCTGTGTATCTGGATGCAGCAGTGCTCCGGACAAGCGACGCCGTTCAACACGCTGAATATTTACCAATACGGGCAGGACGATTACTACGGCAACTGGTCGCACATCTACGGGGGCGGCGGGCTGATCGATCTGCACACCATCGAGACAACATCGATGGCGGCGGGCGATTCGATTTTCGTTGGCCAGGCGATTGTCCTGGAGGCGATCCAGGTCGGGCTCGGGGCCGACATCTGGGGCGACATTCCGTACTCGCAGGCCTCGCAGCCGACGGTCCATCCGATCCCGAAGGTCGATCCCCAACAACAGGTGTACGACAGCCTCGAACACGCCCTGTCATCAGCGATCGTGTATATGCGCGCGACGGGGCCCACGAATGTCGGCGCGCAGGCGAACGACAATACGTTCGGTGGCGCGCCCGAGTCGTGGATTCACCTGGCGTACACGATCAAAGCGCGGTTGTGGATCCATCAAGCCGAGAAGCTTGGCGTCGTGGCGTACGACTCGGCGCTGGTCGCGGCCGATTCAGGCATCCTGGATCCAACCGGTGCGTCCGATTTCGTCAGCTACCACGTCGGAGCGACGGCGAGCACCGCGAACTTGTGGTCGGACTTCCAGAGCATCTATGCCGGCGACATCGCGGCCGGCGGGACGATCGTAAATCTCATGAACGCGACGGGCGATCCACGCTTGCCGGCGTATTTCACCACGGTTGGCGCGTTGTACGTCGGATCGGATACCGCCTCCGGCGCGGCGCTGTCCACGCTCTCCGGCACGCGCTCGGCCCCGACGTTCGCCCAGCCGATCATCACGTACGCCGAAAACGAGTTGATCATCGCGGAGGCCGAGTGTCAGAGAGGACACGGCGATTCCGCGACGTTGGCGTATCAAGCGGAACAGGCCGCCGTCGGGGCGACGCCGCAATCGCCCGTGCACCTCTCGACAATCATGAACGAGAAGTACATCGCGCTGTTTCAGAATCCCGAAGTCTGGAACGACTGGAAGAGAACCGGGTTGCCGGCGATGCTGCCGCTCGGTGGTCAGGCGTTGATTCCGCGTCGACTGACCTACCCGCTCAGCGAAACGAGCGCCAATCCCAACATTCCAGTGGACCCGCTGCAGAATTGGAACGACCCAACCGCAACGCCGGGAACGCCCATCACATCAGGTTGTTAGGCCGAGGGGCTCGGGGGTGACGGCGGCAGCGCCGTCACGCCCCCCGAGACGATGAACGCCATCACGTCCGCACTCGGCACATCGAGACGTGTGACGACGGCGGCCGGATAGAGAAAGAGCCGGCCGGAGAGCGCGTAGGAGAACGGGAGGTAGACGGTCACGTGGTCGCCCAACCCGATGCGGTCCAGCGAGCCCTGGGTGAGGAAGCCCAGGGACTTGGCCGGGCCGCCGTCGGGGGAGGGGACGAGGACGGGGATGTCGAACCGGCGCTGCTCGCCGACAAAGGCGTTCAGCATGTCCTTGGTCGACGAGTACAGCAGGCGAACGAAGGGCAGGCGGTCGATCAGGCTGTCGATGGACGTTATGAGCCCGCGCGCCAGCAGGGTCGAGCCGAGGAAGCCGACGACGGTGATCAGGATCAGCGTCAGCGCGAAGCCGACGCCCGGGGTCTTGAGGCCCAGCCAGCCGTCGATCTCCGTAAAGATCCGGACGCAGACGTAGACCGTCACCGCGATCGGGGCGACGAACGCCAGCCCACGTAAGAAATAGGAGATCAGGCGGCGCATCTCCGGTAGAGTAGCTCGCAAGCCCCGACAAGCAACCCCCGCGGCCCGCGCAACCCTTGGGCGCCCCAGTCGTCCTGTACGAGAGCGCGCCCCGCGGGACCCCGAGGTGCTGGATTGACTGTCGTTGACCAGATCCAAGGCGCGAACGGCCGCAGGAGCGGGCGTTGGCGCTCCCCAGAGCTCGACACCCTCGAAGGGATCGAGTTTCTCCACGCGCATGGCGGCGTCGAACGGCGCGGCGCCCGGGTGCGGACGAAGATCATTCTCTTCGTCGTCGCCGCCCTGTTCCCAACGTTTCTCATCCTGGGCTCGTGGTTCCTGCCCCGGATCTTCTGGACCGTCCAGTTCGGGGAGTCCGCCGAAAGCGCCCGCACCGTGACCGCGCTCGTCGTCCGCCGGCCGACCGCCGAGACGATCAACGACGTCTTCACGACCGCGTTGGGCCGTATCCTATATGTCGGCGTCGTGGACGAGACCGGGCACGTGCTCTTCGCGCGCTCCGAGCACGGCACCATCTTCCCACCTCCCGACGTCGCGCGCGCCGCCAGTAACGATGGCGTCCGCCACAACAACCGCGAGCTGTGGGTCGTGCGTCCAACGCGTTCCGGTGAGCGCGTGCTGCTCGCCTGGTCCCTGGATCGGGCGATCGACGCCTGGTTCCGGCTTCGCCAGTTGTTCACGGTCGCCACGATCGCCGCCATCACGGTGGCGTGCGGACTCGCCTGGCTACTCTCGCGTTCGGTGACCCGGCCGCTCGAATCAGTCACCGTGTCGCTCGATAGTCTCACCCGCCAGAGCGAGTGGAACCTGCGCACCCGGGTCGCCGTACGGACCCGCGACGAGATCGGCGACCTTGCGGTCTGCGTCAATCGGTTCATCGCCGAGCTCGCGCGACTGGTCGCGAGTACGCGCGACGCCTCCGAACGCGTGGTGCGTCGGACCGAGGAGCTGGGCGCGTCGACCGAGGAGCTCACTGCGTCGGGCGAGGAGCTGACCGCGACGGTGGAGCACGTGGCGGCGGACGCCGCGGCCCAGGCCGACGCGGCTGCGCGGACTCGGGAGGAAGCGATTGCCGCCGGGGAAGCCGCCGAGGCCATGCTCGATCGGGTCGGCGAGGCCGATCAGATCGCCACCGACACGCTCCGGGCGGCACAGGCGGGGCTCAGCGGGGTGGCCGACGCCGACTCGGCGATCGAGCGCATCGTCGTCGCAGCCCATGCGGCGCGGGAGAGTTTCGCCGACGTCGAGCACCGGCTCCGGGCCATCGCCGGCGCCACGGCCGGCATCGATGGGATCGCGCAGACGACCAACCTGATCGCGCTCAACGCCGCGATCGAGGCCGCGCGTGCGGGAGAGCATGGGAAGGGGTTCGCGGTTGTCGCCGACGAGGTGCGCAAGCTGGCGCGGGCGTCGGGCAAGCTCGTGGAGCAGATCCGCGGGGAGATTGCCGGTATCCAGAAGAGCACCGCCGCAACGGCCGACGATCTCGCGCGCGCCAACGACGAAGTCCTGGCCGGACGAAAGGTCATCGGCGGCACCGGGCAAACGATCCGGGACTCGGCGGCGCGTGTCGAGTCAGCGGCGGCGATCGTGCGAGGCGTGGCCACGCTGGCCGCCGCGCAACGCGACGCGGTGCGACGCATCGAGGGGCGCGCCGCCGAAGTGGCCGCGCTCGCCAACGCACAGCGCGAGGCGGCGTCGCAGATGGCGTCGGCCACGGCGCTCCAGGCCTCGGTCATCGGCGAGGCGGCCGCCGACCTGGCGTCGTTGCAGGCCATCGCCGCCGAGGCGTTGGCCTCGGTCAACCGATTCGTGCTGTAGCAGGTGCTGAAGGACGCACCCTGCTAGAGCTAGTCGGTTGAACTGAGCTCCGCTACGCGGAGCAGGGGAGCGAGAGGGTAAACGTCGATCCGTCCGCGGGCACGCTGGTCACGGTGAGCTCACCGGACATGCCACGGGCGAGGTCGCGACTGATCGCCAGCCCAAGTCCCACGCCGTCGACGGGCCGCGAGAGTTGCCGGTCGAGCTGCACGAACGGCTCGAAGATCCGTTCCAGCGCCTCGGGCTGGATCCCGCGACCGGTATCCCGCACGTAGACGATGACGTGTTCCTGCGTGGCCTCGCAGCTCACGACGATCTCGCCCGGCGGATCGGTGAACTTGATGGCATTGCCCAGCAAATTGACCAGGATCTGGATGACCTTGTCGCGGTCCGCCGCGGCCGGCGGGCACGCCGGCGTGCACGACGACCGCACCGTCAACCCCTTGGCGTGCGCCTGGGGATAGATCAACGAGAGGACCTCGCCGATGACGTCGCTGATCGCCACCGACTGGATGGTGAACAGCTCCTGGTTGGCCTCGAGCCGCGCGAACGCAAGGATGGTGTTGATCAGATTGAGCAGGTGCTGCTCGCTCCGCTGGATCCCTTTGAGATCCGAGAGCTGCTCCGCGGTGACGGGCCCGCGAATGCCGAGCGAGATGATCTCGGCGTAACCCGCAATCGCGTTCAACGGCGTGCGGAGCTCGTGGCTCATGTTGGTCAGGAAATCGGACTTCACCCGATTGGCCTCTTCCGCCGCGACCCGCGCCGCGTCGGCATCGGCCCGTGCCAACCGCTCCCGGTCGGCATTCACCTCGGCGACCGCCGTCTGCGCGAGCAAGTCCTCGGTCGTCGTCTGGAGCTCGTCGTTGGCCGCCGCCAACTCGTCGTTCGCCGACTCCAACTCGCTCGCCTGCTCCTCGAGGACCGTCGCCTGCTCCTGGAGTTGCTGATTCGTCGCCTCGAGCTCGAGCGCCTGGTCGCGGAGCCGGGCCGCCGCGCGCTCCTCACGCCGGGCGGCCCGCGCCAACGCGACCGTCGTGATCGACGCCAACGCCACGGCGAGCAGTGTCCCCGCGATGAGCACGGCGAACAACTGCGCTGTCTCAACTGTCCGATCGGCTCGGCGCCGCACCAGCGACGCCAACTCGGCCGACTGCATCGCCGTAATCGATGCGCGGATCGAGTCCATGTACATCCGGCCGACGCCCAGGAGCACCACGGCCCGCGCCGCGTCCAACCCGCCGCTCCGCCTCAAGGCGATCGTGCGCCGCATCTCGGCGAACTTGGTCTGCAACAGCGCCGGCAGCCTGCCCGCCTGTTGTGAGAGGAGCGTGTCGGTGGACGCCAACTCGCCGAGCCGGTCCACCATGCCGCCGAGGTCGGCGTACGACGTGTCGAACGGCGCCAGATCGCGAGGGTCGCCTGTCAGCAGAAACCCACGCTGGCTCGTCTCGGCGTCGAGCACGCGCGTCAGCGTCGAGTCGAGCAGGTGCAGGGTGTTCTGCGTGTTGGCGCTCGCCATGAGCGCTTGGGCGTTCCGCGCCGCGACCAGGTACGCGAGAGTGCCCACGAGCAGCACGACGGCCACCGACCCAGCCGACGCGGCGATCTTGTAGCGGAGGGACAGTCGGCTTGTCTCTGGCACCGGCATAACGTTCGGGAACATAGCGAGCCCTGAGCCAGCCGCTAGTGGCGCACCGTCTATCGGGGGATCGTTCGTGACGCGTGTGCCCCTACACTGGCTCCCCGTGGGGGGATAGCTTTGCGACGTGACGCCCGCCATCCGCACGCAGGGGCTGCGTAAGGTCTACCCGCCGCCGAGCGGCCGGCCCGGGCGAAATGGCCGGGGACCGGCTGCGGCGGCTGCGCAAGCCGCCCCGATTGTCGCGCTGCATGGCCTCGATCTGGAGGTCGCCGAGGGGGAGTTCTTCGGCCTGTTGGGTCCAAATGGCGCCGGGAAAACTACCACGATCGGCATTCTGACGACGCGCATCATCGCAACCGCTGGGCAGGCCATTGTAGCTGGCGCTGACGTCTTATTGGAGGCAGTTGCGGTCCGCCAGCGCATCGGTGTGGTGCCGCAGCGTCCCAACCCCGACCGCAGCCTCGACGTCTTTGAGAATCTCCTCTATCACGCCGCGTATTTCGGGATCGGGACGCAGGCCGCCACAGCGCGGGCGCTCGCGCTGCTCGAGCGGCTGGGCATCGCCGATAAAGCGCGGGCGAAGGTCGATGAGCTGTCGGGTGGCCAGCAGCAGCGTCTCATGATCGCGCGGGCGTTGATTCACGACCCGCGTGTCATCTTTCTCGACGAGCCGACGGTCGGCCTCGATCCGCAGGCGCGCCTGGCGTTCTGGGAGATTCTGCGTGAGCTGCATGGGCAGGGGCGGACGATCATCATGACGACGCACTACATGGAAGAGGCGGACCAGCTCTGCGACCGGATCGCCATCGTGGATGGTGGCCGGCTCCTGGCGCTCGACACGCCGGAGGTGCTCAAGGCGCGCGCACCGGGGGGCACGCTCATCGAGCTGGTCCTCGATAGCGACGCCACGCCGGCGCTCGAGCGGGCGCGGGCCGTGCTCGGCGTCACGGGCGTCGAGGCGCGGGGCGTGGTCGTGCGCGCGTTCAGTGATCGGGGGGGCGAGGTGATCCCGGCGCTGATCACGGCCGCGGAACAGAGCGGCCGGACGCTCAAGAACATTAATTTCTCGGCGCCGAGTCTGGAGACCTTGTTCATCTCGCTCACCGGTCGGAAGCTCGATTGACCAGTATTCGGGTCTCCACGGTGTTTGGCGCGCTGCTGCGGCGTGACCTGCGGGTCGCGCGGCGGGAGCTGCCGTATTTCCTGCTGCGGACGATCATGCAGCCGCTCCTGTTCATCATCGTGTTTGGGAGCCTGCTCCCGAAGATGGGATTCGTGCGGAGCGGCTATACGACGGCGCTGCTGCCTGGGATCCTGGCGCTCAGCCTCACGCTAGCGGCGGTCCAGTCGGTGACGCTGCCGATGGTGCAGGACTTTGGGTGGACCAAAGAGATCGAGGACCGGCTGCTCGCGCCGATTCCGACGCCGTACATCGCCGCCGAAAAGATTGTGGTCGGCGTGATCCAGGGCGTGATCGCGGCGCTGGTCGTGCTGCCAGCCTCCTGGCTGATTATGGGGTCGATCCCGGGCTTCACGCTCGTGCACTTTGGCGCCGTCCTGGCCGTCACGGTGTTGGGAGCGACCACGTTTTCGGCGCTCGGCTTGCTCATCGGGTCCACGATCAGCCCCCAGCAGATCGGGCTCATGTTCAGTGTGTTCATCGCGCCGATGATCTTTTTCGGCTGCACGTATTACCCATGGCGCGGGCTCGACGTGGTGCCGGTGGCCAAGTATGGGGTATTGATCGATCCGCTCGTGTACGTCTCCGAGGGGATGCGCGGCGCGTTGACGCCTGAGGTGCCGCATATGCCGCTTGCCGTTGTACTGTTGGCGATGTCGATACTGGTCGTGGTCTTCTGGACGTTGGCGGTCCGTGCATTTCTCAAGCGAGCGGTCGGGTGAGCGCATCAACGATTCAAGGGTGGACCATCGAGTCTGCCCGCGAGATGTACAACATCGAGGGATGGGGCGGCGGGTACTTCGATGTGAATAGTCGTGGCCACGTCGTCGTGCGTCCGGATCGCGCGCACCCGGGGCGCGAGCTCGACCTGTTCGAGATCGCCCGCGATCTGGAGGAGCAGGGCGTCGCGTTGCCGGTGCTCCTTCGCTTTTCCGACGTGCTCCGCTCGCGGATCGAGTCGCTGAGTGGCGCCTTTGATGCCGCGATCGAGGAGTTCGGGTACGAGGGTGGATACACGACCGTGTACCCGATCAAGGTCAATCAGGTGCGGCGGGTCGTCGAGGAGGTCGTGCAGTTTGGATCGCTGCATGGGGTGGGCCTCGAGTGTGGCTCCAAGCCTGAGTTGCAGGCGGTGCTGGCGCTGTCAGAAGCGACGGATCACACGATCGTGTGCAACGGGTACAAGGACGAGGAGTTCATGCGCCTCGCCCTCATCGGGCAGAAGCTCGGGCACGAGGTGTTCATCGTCATCGAGCAGTTGAGCGAGATCGACGTGCTCCTCACGGTCGCCGACGAGCTCGGAGTGGTGCCGTGCGCCGGCGTGCGGATCAAGTTGTCGTCGGTGGGGTTCGGGCGGTGGGCGCAGAGTGGCGGGGAGAAGTCCAAGTTCGGCCTCACGACGTCACAGCTCGTCAAGGCGATCGACATGCTGCGCGAGCGGGGGCGGCTCGACATCCTCAAGCTGATCCACTTTCATATCGGGAGTCAGATCTCCGATATCCGCTCGATCAAGGCGGCGCTCCAGGAGGTGGCGCGGTTCTACGCCGAGCTGCGGCATCTGGGCGTGGACATCACGCACGTCGATGTCGGTGGGGGGTTGGGCGTCGACTACGACGGGACCAACTCCACGGCCCACGCCAGCGTGAACTACACGCTGCAGGAGTACGCCAACGATGTGATTTACATCATGGCCGAGTCGTGCCGGGAGCAGGAGTTGCCGATGCCGCACCTGATCAGCGAGTCGGGGCGGGCGTTGACGGCGCACCACGCGTTGCTGTTGCTCAAGGTCATCGATGTCGAATCACAGGCGGAGCTACCGTTGCCTGTGCTGGGCGACGAGGATCATGCACTGTTGCACGAGATGGTGGCCGACTACGACGATTTGCAGCAGGATGTCGGGTATCGGCGGGTGATCGAGGCGTATCACGATGCCGTGTTCGATCGTGGCCGGGCGCAGGATCTCTTTCAGAGCGGCGTGCTCTCGCTCCGAGGGCGGGCGGCGGCGGAGCAGATCTATTTTCGGATCGTGAACGTGGTGGCCCGGCGGGCGCAGCAGGAACCGGACGACTATGGTGACATTGCCGGCGATCTCGAGGCGGCGTTGGTCGACCGGTATTTCTGTAATTTCTCGGTGTTTCAGTCGTTGCCGGACAATTGGGCGATCGATCAGCTCTTTCCGATCATGCCGATCCATCGGTTGAGTGAGGCACCGACGCGGCGTGGGACATTGCAGGATATCACGTGTGATTCCGACGGGAAGATTGATCGGTTTGTGGGGGGGAAGTTGGGGAAGCCATCCCTCGAGTTACATGCGGTCAACGACGATGAGGATTACATCCTCGGCATCTTTCTCACCGGGGCGTATCAGGAGATCCTCGGCGACTTGCATAACCTGTTTGGCGACACCAACGCCGTGCACGTGCGGTTGGCCGACACGAGTACCGGGTATGAGATCACGGATCTCGTGCGGGGGAATACGGTCACCGATGTGCTGAGTTATGTCGAGTACAACGCCAATACTCTTCTGACGACATTTCGGCGGAAGGTGGCGGGGGCTGAAATGATTAGCCGCTCAGAGGCCAATACCTTCATCGCCGAGTATGTCGCGGGTTTGGAGGGGTATACGTATTTGGAGGGAGAAGCTGCTCGCTGACGCGAGCACCTCCTCCCTCCAAATCATAAAGAAAAAATCTCTTCCCGCCCCAACGGGGCGGGGAAGAGAAAGAAAATTTTCTTCCTTATTTATTTCTTGGCGTCCTCGAACCGTTCGGCGACCTTGGGCCAGTTCACGACGTTCCAGAAGGCCGCGATGTAGTCGGGCCGGCGGTTCTGGTACTTGAGGTAGTAGGCGTGCTCCCACACGTCGAGCCCGAGGAGCACGTCGCGAGGACGGGTGCCGTCCATCAAGGGGTTGTCCTGATTCGGCGTGCTGGTGATGGTCAGCTTGCCGTCCTTATGGACCAGCCACGCCCAGCCCGAGCCAAAGCGGCCGACACCGGCGGCGGTGAACTGGGTCTTGAACGTGTTGAAGTCACCGAACGACGCCTTGATGGCCGCCCCCAGGCCGCCCGACGGCTCGCCGCCCTTTTTGTTCGGATCGAGCCAGAGCCAGAACAGCGAGTGATTCCAGTGGCCACCGCCGTTGTTGCGCACAGCCGCGCGCACCGCTTCCGGCACGGTATTGATGCCGGTCATCAGATCATCGAGTGACTTGGACGCCAGCTCGGGCGCTTTCTCGATGGCCGCATTGAGATTGGTGACGTACGTCCCGTGATGCTTGTCGTGGTGGATCTGCATCGTCTGCGCATCGATGGAGGGCTCGATCGCATCGAAGGCATAGGGCAGGGGAGGGAGCGTGAAAGCCATGGCGTTCGGATCTCCAGATTACGGAGTGGAGGTGGCTGGTGCCTTTCGTTCGCGCCACCAGCCGATGAGCCCGGGGAGGATCGAGAGGAAGATGACCGCGATGATCACGAGGTCGATGTGCTGGGCCACGCCCGGGACTTTGCGGCCAAGGAAGTAACCGAGCAGCAACATGCTCCAGATCCACGCGGTGCCGCCGAGGACGCTGAATGTGAGAAACTTGCGGTAGTCCATGCGGCCGACGCCGGCAACGAGTGGCGCGAACGTCCGGATGATAGGCATGAATCGGGCGAGGACCACGGCTTTGGGCCCGTGTCGCTCATAAAACTCATGGGCCCGGTCGACGTGGCGCCGCCGGAAGAAGAGGGACTCGTCGCGGGTAAAGATGCGGGGGCCGGACAGGCGGCCGATCCAGTAGTTGGTGTTGTCGCCCAGGATGGCCGCGGTGTTGAGCAAGAGGCCCAGTGTTACGATGTCGATATGGACCGAGCCCTGGGAGATGAGCAGCCCAGCCGTGACGAGGACCGAATCTCCGGGCAAAAAGAACCCGAAAAAGAGCCCGGTTTCGGTGAAAATGATGGCTGCCAGCCCGACCGATCCGGCCCACGTGACCAGAGCAGGCAGATCATGCAGGCGATGGAGGAGCTCGGATATCGGGGACATATCGCAGGGAAAGTAGTCGGGACGGCAGGTGGCCGCTAAGATTGGGGATGCCGCATTCGCTGCTGGACCGTGTGGCGGTGGTGCTCTACGAACCACAGGACCCCGTCAATATCGCCGCCACTGTGCGGGCGATGAAAAACATGGGTCTCGGGGATTTGCGCCTCGTGCGGCCGGTGGCGTACGAACCGGAGCGGATCGAAGGGGTGGCGCACGACACGGCCGATCTGGTGCATCGCATCCGGCATTTCGAGACGCTCGACGAGGCGATCGTCGACACGACGTTTGTCGCGGCGTATACGCGTCGGCGACGGGCCGCCAAGCGTGAGAGCGCGGACGCGCGGGAGACGGCGGGGCGGCTGCTGGATCGGGCGGCCGGTGGGACGGTGGCCGTGCTGTTTGGCCGGGAAGACTCGGGCCTCCCCAACAGCGCCCTCGACCGCGCGCATATGGTGGCGACGATTCCAACGACGGAGCACGCGTCGCTCAACCTGGCGCAGGCGGTGCTCGTGGCCGCGTACGAGCTGCACCTGGCGGCGGGGGATGCAACGCGGGTGATCGGGCCGCCCAAGCACGACGCGCCGCCACCGACGGCGGAGCAATTCGAGCAGGCCTTTGCCGATGCCGAGCGAGCCCTCGTGGCCATCGACTTCTTCAAGACGCGTTACCCTGAGCATGTGTTGCGGTCGCTCAGGTCACTGGTGTTTCGGGCCGGGCCGGACTCGCGCGAGTTGACGTTGCTGCGAGCGATGGCCATCGAGGTGGTGCGTACCCTCGGTAGACAGACTATTGACTTTTGAGGGACATTCTTGCCTTGCGCCCGCGTGCCACGCGGGCCATCATATCCGCGTTATGCGATTTGTGAAAAAAATCACAAACAGCTTTTCGAACAGATATCGATGAAGACGGGACCCAGGAAGTGGGCAACGATCCCCGGATTTGTGGGCGTCGCTGCCGCCACCGCGGTACTCTCGGCGTGGCAAGGCGCCGCGACGAAGCAGGACACCGTGATGACGCACGATCCCGGACCGCCAGGGTGGGCCTACCACGGCGCTTCCTCGTCGCAGGGCTTTAGCCCCGTCCAACCGATCAAGTTTCCCCATCCGCTTCATGTCAAAGCGCTGGGGATGAACTGTGTCTACTGCCACAACACCGCCGCCAAGTCGCCCGATCCGGGGATGCCGGCCGTCAGCACCTGCATGGGGTGCCACAGTCTCGTGGACGCCGTGACGCCCGCCATCGGGAAGAATCCCGAGATCAAGAAGCTGGAGCAGTACTGGGCCCAGAAGACGCCCGTGCCGTGGATTCGCATCCACAAGGTGCCCGAGTACGTGCACTTCCCGCACATGCGCCACGTGAACGCCGGCGTCACCTGTCAGACGTGCCATGGGCAGATCCAGGAGATGTGGCAGGTCTATCAGTACTCGTCGCTCAACATGGGGTGGTGCGTCAACTGCCACGTGAACGGCTACGTCCCATCCGAGGGCGACAAGGCGGCGGGGAGCGCGCGGACGGAGATCGGGCCTCAGACGTCGGCCCGTGCCAACGTTACCCCTGCGCCGGGCGGCGCGGTGCAGGTCTACGCGACGGCGACAGCCGTCACGTCGCCCACCGCGGCGGGCGTCGTCACGCCGACGCAACGCAACATCGGACCGTCGCTGGCGGAGACGCCGCATCGGGCCCGATACGATTGCGCCACGTGCCACTACTAAGCGACAACAGATGACCGTCAAACGGCGAGAGTTCCTCAAGGTCGTGGGCGCGGGCGTGGCTGCGGGTACGGTCACCGCCTGCGGCAAGGACCACTATAACTACATCATTCCCTACCTCAACTCGCCGGACGAGACAGTGCCCGGCGTGTCGACGTACTACGCGTCGACGTGTCGCGAGTGCGCGGCCAGCTGCGGTGTCATCGTCGAGACCCGCGATGGTCGCGCGCTCAAGGTCGAGGGGAATCCCAATCACCCGCTGAACCGGGGTGCCTTGTGCGCCCGGGGCCAATCCGCCCTCCAAGGGTTGTACAACCCTGACCGGTACAAGGGCCCGATGATGCGGCAGGGCGACGCGCTGGTGCCCGCCACGTGGGAGCAGGTCCAGCAGAAGCTGACGCAGGCGCTCACGCAAACGGGCAACAAGGCGTCGCAGGCCGTCTTTATCAATGGTCACGAGACGGGGTCGTTTGCCGGGTTCCTCGATCAGTGGCTCGCGGCGTTTGGGATGCCGCCGCACCTGTCGTATGACGGCGAGGCGCCGGCGGCGACGATCGCCGCCAACCGGCAGAGCTACGGCGTGGCCTGGCCGTCGATCGACTTCGCGGCGGCCCAGCTCATTGTGTCGTTTGGCGCGGATTTCCTGGACGGCTGGGGCGCGACCGTGCCGCAGCAGCTCGACTTTGCCGATGCGCGGGCCAAGGTGGCCACGGCGCCACGGTTCGTGTACATCGGCGCGCGGCGCTCGTTGACGGGGCTCAACGCCGATGAGTGGATCCCTGCCAAGCCGGGGTCCGAGCACCACATCGCGAATGCGCTGCTGGGGAAGATGAGCATCGAAGCCGCGGCGACCGCGGCCGGTGTGCCGGTCGGTATGCTGCAGCGCCTGGCGGCGGCGGTGAAGGCGGCCAAGCCCAGTCTCTTCCTCGCCGGTGGAACGGGGCCCGATGCGCTGGAGCTGGCGCTGGCGGCCAATGCGCTCAATCAGGCTGCCGGGAACGTCGGCCAGACGATCAAGCCGGCGGCGCCGCTCAATATCTTCGAGCATACAGGCACGCTGGCCGACATCCGCGATGTCGTCGACCGTATGAAAGCGGGCACCGTGCCGATTCTGTTTGTGCGCGGCGCCAACCCGGCGTATGCGACGCCGGCGTCGCTCGGCTTCGCGGCGGCGATGGCCAAGGTGCCGCTCAAGGTGAGTTTTTCGAGCTACCCCGATGAGACGGCCGAGCTGTGCGACATCGTGCTGCCGGATCATCACGCGCTCGAGAGCTGGGGGGACGCGGAGCCCATCAAGGGGACGCTGTCGCTGCAGCAGCCGACGATGGACCCCGTGTTCAACACCAAGGCGACGGCCGATGTGCTCATCGCCATCGCCAAGGCCGTGCCGGCCGTGGCGCCCAAGTTCGCCGCGGCGGACTATCGGAGCTGGCTCATGGGCCGGTTCCCGGGTGGCGTGGCGGCGTTCACCAATGCATTGCCCACGGCGATTGCAACCGGGGCGTCGGCGCTCGCGCCAGCGCCTCGGCCGGCGATACCTGCGAAGGCGGGGGGTGCCGAGACGAGCGAGGGCGACTTCTACGTCGTCGTCTATCCATCGGTCGCGTTGGGCGATGGCGCCGGGGCCAACAAGCCGTGGCTGCAAGAGCTCCCCGACCCGGTGACCAAGATCGCCTGGCAGTCGGTGATCGAGTTGCACCCGGAGACGGCCCGGACGCTCGGGATCCAAGACGGCGATCACCTGCAGCTCAAGACGGCGACCGGGACGGTGACGGCGCCGGCGTACGTCTATCTCGGGATTCGCCCGGACACCATCGGGGTCGCGCTCGGTCGGGGACATACCAAGTACGGGCGCTACGCCGCTAACGTGGGGATCAATGCCCTCGACCTGCTGCCGGCGGGGGAGGACAAGGCCGGGGCGCTCGTGCTCTCCGGGACCAAGGCGACGCTCACCAAGCTGGTCGATCACTCGCTCCTCGTCTCGACGGAAGGGTCGGCGCGACAGCACGGACGTGGCGTCGCCCAGGCGATCGCCGTCGGCGAGCTGGGCAAACCGCCGGAGAAGGAAGAGGCGATGCCGGGCGATGCCCCGCACGAGTTCCTTCCGGGGCTCCGCGCGCCTGTTGCCAATGACGCGCAGGGCGCGTACGGCGACCCCAAGTCCAACGACAAAGGGCTCTACAACCCCGAGAACTACGCCGGCATGACCAAGCGGCGCTGGGCGATGACCGTCGACCTGGCGCGGTGCACGGGCTGCTCGGCGTGCGTGACCGCCTGCTACGCCGAGAACAACATCCCCACGGTCGGCGCCGACTGGCAGATCGGGACGATCATGCCCGACCGGAAGGGATTTGGCGCCAACATCACGCGCGGGCGTGAGATGGCGTGGATCCGGCTCGAGCGCTACTACGAGGGGGCGGAGGAGCCGGACGGCACGTTCGATCCGAGCTTCGACGTCCGGTTCTTGCCGATGATGTGCCAGCAGTGCGGCAACGCTCCGTGCGAGCCGGTCTGCCCGGTGTACGCGACGTATCACGCGCCGGACGGGCTCAACGTGCAGGTCTACAACCGGTGCGTCGGCACGCGCTACTGCTCCAACAATTGCCCGTACAAGGTCCGCTACTTCAACTGGTTCGGGTATGGCGAGACGAACCGGCCGCAGTATGCCTTCCCGGAGCCGCTCAACTGGCAGCTGAATCCCGATGTCACCGTGCGCGGCAAGGGCGTGATGGAGAAGTGCACCTTTTGCGTGCAACGTATTCGGGAGGCGGAGAACCGGGCGCGGCTGGAAGGGCGTGAGGTCCAGCCCGATGAGTTCACGACGGCGTGCGCCCAGGGGTGCCCATCGCGCGCGCTCACGTTTGGCGACGCGGCCGATCCGCGGTGGTCGGTCGCCAAGTCGATCGAAGACGCTCGCGCGTACCACGTGTTCAACGAGCTCAACACGTTCACGGCGGTCGTGTACCTGAAAAAGGTCACGTACCCCGCAACCGCAGAGACCTGACGCGCATGGCCACAACGGTCGCTCCGCCCACCGCTGCCCCCACCTATCCGAACGTCGCCACCGCCGACGTCCGGCTCCCGTCGGTCACGAGCTACGAGCAGGTCGATGAGGAAATTCTCGCGACGTTGCACCCGACGGTCACGTGGTTTCTGGGCCTCGGGGCCGCGGTCACGGCGCTTCTGATCGGCATCGCTTGCCTGATGTACCAGATCTACTCGGGCCTCGGCGTCGCTGGGTACAACCCCCCGATCATGTGGGGCGTGTACATCATCACGTTCGTCTTCTGGGTCGGTATCGGCCACGCCGGGACGCTGATCTCGGCCATTCTGTACCTGTTCCGCGCCGGCTTCCGCACGAGCATCTACCGATGCGCCGAGGCGATGACGGTGTTCGCCGTCATGACCGCGGGACTCTTCCCGCTGCTCCACCTGGGCCGCATCTGGAAGTTCTTCTGGCTCATCCCGTATCCCAACTGGCGGCTCATTTGGCCGCAGTTCAAGAGCCCGCTGGTGTGGGACGTGTTCGCGGTGCTCACGTATCTGACGATCTCGGCGACGTTCTTCTATGTCGGGCTGCTGCCGGATATCGCCGTGCTGCGCGATCGCGAGACGAACCCGATCCGGAAGCAGATCTTCGCCAGCCTCTCACTCGGCTGGCGCAACTCGGACCGCGAGTGGCGGCATTTCGCGCGGGCGTATCTGTTCCTGGCGGCGTTCGCCACGCCGCTGGTGCTCTCGGTGCACTCGGTCGTGTCGTTCGACTTTGCCATGGCCAACGTGCCGGGCTGGCACGCGACGATCTTCCCGCCCTACTTCGTGGCGGGCGCGATTTTCTCAGGGATGGGAATGGTCTTCACGATCATCATCCCGCTCCGCCGGTGGTTCGGGCTCAAGCACTACGTCACGCTGAACGATCTCGATGCCGGCGCCAAGCTCTGTCTCTTCACGTCGATGGTCGTGGGCTGCGCCTATCTGAGCGAGTTCTTCATTGCCTGGTACGGCGGCAGCCCGGTCGAGACGCAGTACTTCTGGAACCGCGTCTTTGGCGAGTGGTGGTGGGCGGCGTGGATCATGTTGATCTGTAACTGCGTGCTACCGCTGTCGCTGTTCTCGCAGCAGCTCCGGCGCAATACGACCTGGCTCTTCATCCTGTCGCTGTTCATTAACCTCGGCATGTGGTTCGAGCGGTTCGTGATCATCGTGCCGGGGCTGTCACACGAGTTCGAGCCCTGGCAGTGGTCGCACTACACGCCGACGTTCGTCGACCTGGGGATCCTGCTTGGCAGCTTTGGGTGGTTCTTCATGTGGTTCCTGCTGTTCGTCAAGCAGCTGCCGATCGTGGCGATCGCCGAGGTGAAGGAGATCATTCCGCCGCGCCGCCGTGGCGTGCATGACGGGAATCACGGGATACGGCGGCCGGTCAAGCCCGGGCGCGTGCCCGTGACGGTCCCGGGGGACGACTGACATGCAAGGCGTGCTCGGAGTATTCAAAGAGATCGATGCGACCGTCGACGCGATCGGTGACCTCAAGCAGGGGTCCTATCGGGACATCTCCGTGTTCGCGCCGACGCTCGATCATGAGATCGAGCATGCGGTGGGCGCGCCGGAGAGTCCGGTCCGCCGGTTCACGCTCATCGGCGGGTTGTGCGGCGTGACGTTCGGATACTGGATCGCGATCTGGACGTCGGACTACTGGCCGCTCGTCGTCGGCGGCAAGGCGATCGCCAGTTGGATTCCGTACACGATTCTCGGGTTCGAGGTGATGGTGCTTATCGGGGCATTGTCCACTGTCGCTGGGATGTTCATTAACTCCAGACTGCCCAACCTCACGATGACCGTCGGGTACGACGACCGATTCAGCGCCGGCAGCTATGGCGTCTACGTGGAATGCGCGCCCGAGCAGGCGAAGTCGGTCGAGGACACGCTGCGCCGGAACGGGGCGGTGGAGGTGCGCAATGCGCGCTAAGAGCGGACTCGCGCTGGTCGCGGCGGCGGTCGTGATGTCCGGCTGCTCGTGGTTTACCGGGTTCGATGAGCAGCCCAAGATCGATCCGTGGGAGATCCTCGGATCGATCAAGACGCCACAGCGCGCGAACCCACAAGGTTCCGTGCCCATCACGGGCACGTTCGTGGCGGACTATCAGGTATCCCACCAGCCGTTGCCGGCGACGATCGACTCGATGTCGGGGATCAAGAACCCCACCGAGCCGACCGACGAGTCGCTGGTCAACGGCCGCAAGCTGTTCCAGATCAACTGCTCTCCCTGCCACGGCGTGGCCGGGATGGGCGATGGGAAGGCGACCAAGTTTGGCGTACCCGGCATCAACATCACGACCGATCTCACCAAGGGTCGGAGTGACGGATACATCTTTGGCATGATCCGGAACGGCCGCGGGGCGATGCCTTCCTACGGACGGATCGAAGATGTCGAGCGCTGGGACATCGTGAACTACGTCCGCGGATTGCAGGGCAAGCTCGCGCACCCGGTGCCGACCGGGCCGGTCGGGTATCCGGGGCAGACGGGTGACGCCTTGCCCGGGTATACGCTGACGGCGCCGACGCGGCCGGTGCCGGTGAGCTGGAGTGGGAGTGGGGCGTTCAGCGCGGACAGCACGCACGCCATCAAGGCCAATCTGGGCGGAGGCCAGCCATGAGCGCGCACGACACGCATGCCCCGACGCGGGCCGACGTGCTGGCGATCGCCCAGCGGCCGACGCCGCCGTGGGTGAAGACGGCGGCGACGGGGCTCGCGGCGATCGGGTTCCTGGTCTTTGTGGGAGGCCTGTTCGTCGACGCCGACCGGACCTGGCGGGCGTTCCACTACAACTGGTTGTTCTTTGCCACGCTGTCGTCGGCGGGCGCGACGTGGGCGGCGGTGCAGCGGATCACCACCGCACGCTGGTCGCGGCCGATCGTGCGGTTCTGGGAGGGATACGCGGCATTCTTGCCCGTAGCTTTTGTGTTCCTCCTGCTCATTCTGTTCGTGGGGCGTGATCACATCTTCCCGTGGACGCATGTGACGCCGTCCAACGCGTCGCGAGTGTTCTATCTCCAGCCGACGTTTCTCGTCACGCGTGACTTGGTCGTGTTCGGGATCCTGACGCTGCTGGCCGTGTGGTTTGTGTACACGGCGGTGCGGCTCGATGTCGGCGGGATTCCGGAGGCTGGGTCAGGGTGGGCGGCCGGCATCCGGGCGGCGATGCGGCGCGGGTTTGGCGAGGAGCGGCGCGAGATTCACTCGACGCATTCGCGCCAGGGCAAGATCGCCGTGTTCGCCGTACTGGCGTTCGGGTTTGGCTGGCCGGTGCTGGCGTGGGATCTGTCGATGACGCTGGATCTGCACTTTGCCAGCACCATGTACGGTTGGCAGTACTTCATGACGGGCTGGGTCGGCGCGGTGATGACGGTCGCGCTCCTCACGATGTGGTGGCGCCAGCAGCTCGATGCGCGGAGCCTGATTGTCGAGAAGCACTTTCACGATCTCGGCAAGTTGTGCTTTGCGTTCACGGCGTTCTGGGGCTATCTCACGTTCGCCCAGTTCCTGGTGATCTGGTACGCGAACATGGGCGAGGAGACGCATTTCTTGCGCCTGCGTCTGATCCAGCCCTGGTTCTGGTGGACGACGGCCGTCGGGATGCTGGTGTTCGTGCTCCCGTTCTTCGGCCTCATCTCCAAGGCGGCAAAGCTCTACCTGCCGACGTTCGTGTTCTTTGCCTGCTGCAGCATCCTGGGCACGTATCTGCAGCGCTACGTGGAGGTCTACCCCTCGTTGTACGGGGTTGCCCCCACGTCGCCGTTCGGCGTCTGGGAGATCGGCGTGACGCTGTTCTATCTCGGCGTGTGGGGGATCTGCTACTTCAGCTTCATGGACGCGTTCCCCAAGATGCGCGTCGTCATGCAGACGTCACCCTATCGCGACGAGATCCAGGTGCCGGTCAACCCGCGGACGATGGAACCGCTCCCGGCGCACGAGTAAGGGTTCCGTTCAGGAGCTGCTCGAGCACGACCTGCGGGACCGCGCCGACCTGGCGCGCGGCTTCACGGCCGTGGTCAAAGACGATCACGGTCGGAATGCCGCGGATGCCGAACTGCTGCGCGATGTGTGGGGCGCGGTCGGTGTCGACCTTGGCCACGAGCGCGCGGCCGGAGTACTTGCCGGCGACGGCGTCGACGGATGGGGCCATCTGCTTACACGGCCCGCACCAGTCGGCGTGGAAGTCCACGAGGACCGGGACCTCGCTGGCGTTGATGGTACGCTCGAAGGTCTCGTCGTTGAGCACCACGGGACGATCGAGGAGCATAGGCTTGCCGCAGTTGCCGCAGGTGGGCCGGTCGCCGGCCCGGCTGGCGTCGATCCGATTCCAGCTCTCGCAGAACTGACAGCGCAGGGTGACTCGCGGGGTGTCCATGAGGAGTATATTACCGACCGGTAGTGTCGGGGCGGTAGCTCAGCTGGGAGAGCACCTGGTTTGCAACCAGGGGGTCAGGGGTTCGATCCCCCTCCGCTCCATAAACTTAGCTTTACCTCAGTCAGTTTCTTAGTCAGTTTCTGCCGCCAACGGCTATCGGCGGTCGATTACGGCCACGTCGCGCACCTTCCGCTCCTCGTTCATGACTGCCAGGAGCTTGTCGTTCGTCGGCTGCTGGTAGCAGGTGGCTAAGGTCACCGTGCTGAGCCATCCTCCGGCTTCGGCGACATCAACTAGCGCCAGGTGCTTGCGCTCTGTGGCCCACTTGCGCCGGTAAGGGTGCCAGAGGCCACCGTCCAGCTTGGGTAGGCCCGCTTCCTGTTCCGCCTTTGCCAACAGTTTCGTCAGCGCGTACCGGTCCATCGGTACGTCGGGGTTGGTCTCCGAGGCAAACACCCAACCGCCGACAGCACCAACCTCGCGCTGGAAGTCCCTGAGATCCGCCAGCAAGGGCGCGGGAACTGGCGTCTTCCAATCCGTGCGTACCTTGTCGAACTCAGCGGCCCACTGAATGGTCCCCTGATCCCAGTCGATCTTTTCCCACCGAAGTTGACGGATCGCACTGAGTCGGCGCCCGGACCCCTCGGCCATCTTCAGCGCGAGTTCGGCCTTCCGCCATCGCGCGCGTTCGGCCGGCGTCTGCGCCTCGGTGGCGAGCTTGCGCATTGCCGTACACGTGGTGAGGAACCGATCCCA
>DATMNB010000042.1:0-12070 GCA_035569435.1 Gemmatimonadaceae bacterium | reverse complement strand
TCCCGTATCTGGCGCACGCGACAATGGAGCCGCTGAACTGCACCGTCCACGTCCAGAAAGACAGTTGCGACGTCTGGACCGGCACGCAAGTGATCACCCGGGCCCAGAAGACCGCCGCGGACGTGACGGGGCTCCCGCTCGAGAAGGTCCGCGTGCACAACAATTTCCTTGGCGGGGGGTTCGGCCGGCGGCTCGAGGTCGACTACGTCACGCAGGCAGTCCAGTTCGCCAAGCAAGTCGACGGCCCGGTCAAGATCGTGTGGACGCGCGAGGAAGACATTCAACACGACATCGTCCGGCCGTACTACCATAACCGGATCACCGCCGGCGTCGACGCGCACGGGATGCCGGTGTCCTGGAACCACCGCATCACCGGATCGTCGATCGAGCTACGGTGGATCCCGGAGGCGGTGAAGGGCGGACTCGACACCGACGCGGTCGAAGAGGCGGGCGGACCGCCCTACGACATCCCCAACGTGTTCATCGATTACGTGCGCCAGGAACATCCGGGGATCACCACCGGCTGGTGGCGTGGCGTCGGGCCGACGCACAACGTGCTGGTCGTTGAGAGCTTCATCGACGAGCTCGCCCACGCGGCCGACCAGGATCCGGTCGCCTACCGCCGGCGCCTCCTCAGCAAGACGCCGCGCGCCCAAGGCGTCCTCGATCTCGCCACCTCCAAAGCCGGCTGGAGCGGCTCCAAGCTCGGGCCCGGCCGCGGTCGCGGCGTCTCGGTCTGTCACGCGATGGGCAGCTACCTCTGCCAAGTCGCCGACGTCACGGTGGCCAAGGATGGCACGGTGCGCGTCGACCGGGTCGTGTGCGCCATCGACTGCGGACAGACCGTGAACCCGGACACGATCAAAGCGCAGATGCAAGGCGGGATCATCTTCGGGATCACCGAGATCCTGTTTGGCGAGGTCACGCTGCGCAACGGCCGCATCGAGCAACACAACTTTGACAACTATCGGATGCTGCGCATCAACGAAGCACCGAAGATCGAGGTCTACATCGTGCCAAGCACGGAAGACCCCGGCGGGATCGGAGAGCCGGGCACCGTGGCCCTCGCGCCGGCCGTCACCAATGCGGTCTTCGCCGCGACAGGCAAGCGCATCAGAAAGCCACCGCTCAAGCCGGAGCTGCTCAAGACGTGAGTGAACTCACACGCGTGGCCGCCGCGCTCCATGCGGCGGCGCACGCCGGCGAACCATCGGTCCTCGCGACAGT
This sequence comes from Gemmatimonadaceae bacterium, assembly GCA_035569435.1. Lineage (GTDB taxonomy): Bacteria > Gemmatimonadota > Gemmatimonadetes > Gemmatimonadales > Gemmatimonadaceae > DASRDS01. Next base: position 10,843 of record DATMNB010000042.1, on the reverse strand, counting down.
CGTGCGGACCGATGGCTCCACCTACCGCCGTATCGGTGCCCGCCTCGTCACGCGCGCCGACGGCAGCGTCAGCGCCGGGGCCGTGAGCGCGGGCTGCCTCGAAACCGACGTCGTTGCCCGCGCCACCGAGCTCCTCGCACTCGGCGCTCCCGACGTCGTCACCTACGACTCACGCTCGCCCGACGATCTCGTGTGGGGCTTCGGCCTTGGCTGCGGCGGCCTCGTCGAAGTCCTCCTCGAGCCCCTCACGCCAACCACCGCGGCCGCCAAATCAGCACGCCTAGCCGCTGTCGCTGCGCGTCGCTGGCCGAGCATCCTGGCCACGGTCATTCGCGCGCCGGACGGCACGCACCTGAGACCCGGCGACCAGGCCGTGGTGCTCGACGACACGAGCGCGCTCGACGGGTTCGACGCGGCTGACGACACGCTCCGCACCGACATCGCGGCCGCGGCGCGCGCGACGCTGCGCGAGGGGCGCTCATCGGCCGTACGACACGCCGGCGAGCAGATCGACATCGCCTACGAGCTCGTCGTCCCGACCGTTCGTCTCGGCGTGTGTGGCGCGGGACCGGATGCCGTGCCCGTCGTCGCGGCCGCCAAGCGCATGGGATGGCACGTCACGCTGATCGATGACCGCCCAGCCATGGCTCGCCCCGACCGCTGGCCCGACGCCGACCGCATCGTCATCGCCGAGCCAAATCGGATCGACGCGGCCGTCGCGTCGGCCGATTGCGACGCGACCGTCATCATGAGCCACAACTTCGAGCGCGACCTCGAGTTCCTCGCCGCATGGGTCGCCGGCCGCGTCCCCTACATCGGCCTCCTTGGGCCTCGCCGCCGCACGGAACAGATGCTCACCGCCCTCTCCGCTCGCGGCACCCCCATCGACGATGACACGCGCCGGCGCATTCACGGCCCCGTGGGACTCGACATCGGCGCCGAAACCGCCGAGGAGATCGCGCTATCGATCGTGGCCCAGGTGCAGGCCCTGCAAGCCGGGCGGCGGGGCGGGGCGCTCTCGGAATACGACGGCCCTATTCACTGCTGAGCCGTGATGCGGACGCGCGTGCCCCACGGGTCCGCGACTCCCGCATCCGTGACTGCATAGCCCGCACCGGCCAGCGATCGCGTCGCCGCAGCGACGTCGGCCGCCGACGGCACGATGATCGTCCACTCGACGAGTCGCGCGTCCCCTTCGGTCGCCACCGGCGCGCCCGACGCCCACGTATTGGTGCCAAGGTGGTGGTGATAGCCGCCCGCTGAGAGAAAGAGCGCGCCCGGCAGCCCGCCGAGCTCCACGCGATCGAGCCCGAGGGCCCGATGATACAGCGCGGCCGCCGCGTCCAGATCGCCCACAAAGAGGTGGACGTGCCCAATCCGTGTCCCCGCCGGCGCGCCGGTCCATGGTTCCCCATTCGCCGCGGCCACCACGCCCGACGCATCCAGCGGATCCGTCGCCATGGCCAACGCCGGGCCGCGCATCCGCCACGCGCTCCGCGGCCGGTCGGCGTACACCTCGATCCCCAACCCGTCCGGATCCGTGAGATAGAGGGCTTCGCTCACCAGGTGATCCGACATGCCGGCCCGCACGCCAATCTCGCCCAGGTGCGCCAGAAGCCGTCCCAACGCCGCGCGGTCTGGCAGCAGGATCGCAAAATGGTAGAGCCCGAGCCGACCGCGATGCGGCACCGGCGTGGCGCCCGCGCGCGCGCGCAACTCGATGAGCGGATCGTCTCCCTCGCGCGCGCCGAGGACCGCCGTCGTCGGCGTGCGCGTAAGGACCCGGAGGCCGATGACGCGGTCGTAGTACGCGATCGACCGCGCCAGATCGGCGACCTGGAGGCGGACGACGCCGAGTCGCGTGTCCGGCGGCAGCCGGAACCCCGGCGGCGCGACCGTGAACCCAGCGTCAACGCCGGTGTCAGTGGTCGGTTTAGCGGTCGGGTTAGTAGGCAACGGTGATACGCTCGCGCACGTGATCGCGCCGCTCCAGGGCATCGAGGACCGCCACCGCATAGTCCTCGTACGAGATCCGACTGTGCCCGTTCGCGTCGGTGAGGAGATGGTCTCCGCCGACCCGATACGTGCCGGTCCGCTTCCCCGGAAATATCGCCTCGGCCGGACTGATGTACGTCCAGTCGAGCGCCCCCGCCTCGGCCAGATAGATGTCGAGCGCGTCACGCTGCGCGATCGCGTCGGCCCCGGCACCGCCGACGATGATGACGCGCCTGACACCCGCGCGCTGGGCACCGGCGATGAGCGCGTGCGCCGCGGTGAGCGACGAGCCTGATCGTGCCGAGATCGCGTTCACCACGGCGTCGGCACCCATAGCGACCGTGGCCACACTCGACGGATCGCTAACATCCCCGCGCACGACGGCGAGTCGGTTATCGAACTTCGCGAACTGCGCATACTCGAACTGCGCCGGATCGCGCATGACAACCGTCACCTGATGGCCACGCGCGAGCCCCTCGCGGGCGATCCGGTCGCCGACCGCGCCACCGCCGAATATGACGATCTGCATGCGGGTAATCTGCATTGTTATCATTCGGCATGCGCGAGCTCTGGACGGCGGTCGACCACTACATCACTGATCACCTCGTGCCGTCCGATCCGGCCCTCGACGCGGCGGTCGCGGCGAGCGAGGCGGCCGGCCTCCCGGCGATCCAGGTCTCGCCGGCCCAAGGTAAGTTCCTTCACCTCGTGGCCCGCATCAACGGTGCGCGCTCTATCCTCGAGATCGGCACACTCGGCGGCTACAGCACGATCTGGCTCGCCCGCGCCCTGCCGCCGGGCGGCAGCCTGATCACGCTGGAAGCCGAGCCACACCACGCTGACGTCGCGCGCGCCAATATCGCCCGGGCCGGACTGGCCGAGGTCGTCGACCTGCGCGTGGGACTGGCCATCGACCTCCTGCCGGTCGTCGCTCAGCAAGGCCACGGCCCATTCGATCTCATCTTCATCGACGCCGACAAGCCCACGATCCCCGCATACGTTGACTGGGCGCTCCGCCTATCGCGGCCCGGCAGCGTGATCATCGTCGACAACGTCATCCGCGACGGCGCGTTGATCGATGCCGAGAGCGACGACCCCAGCGTTGTCGGCGTCCGCCGCCTCACGGTGCAGCTCGCCGCCGAGCCGCGCGTCAGCGCCACCATGCTCCAGACCGTCGGCACCAAGGGCTACGACGGCTTCGCCATCGCCCTCGTGACGGCGCCTGACTAGCTTATTGGTCCCAATCCCAGTCGGGAGCATCCGTTGCCGATCTATCTCTGGCGGGCCTCCTATAGCGCCGAAGGCGCAAAACGCCTCCTCAAGGATGGCGGGACCAAGCGACGCGTGGCGATTCAGCAGTTGGTGGACAGCGCCGGCGGCAAGCTGCACGCGTACTACTACTCGTTTGGCGAGTCCGATGTGTGCGCCATCGCCGAGTTCCCCGATGCCGCCACGGCGGCGGCGGTGAGCCTGGCGGTGAACTCGAGCGGGTTCGCCCAGGTCCAGACGACGGTGTTGATCACGGCCGAAGACGTGGACGCGGCCTCCAAGAAGTCGGTGGTCTATCGCCCGCCCGGCACGTAGCCCCCTCCCGCCGACGCTCGCGCGGGCACGCGCGCGCGTGCGAGCGCTCGCCGACCCTGACGCCGCGCGGTTCCTGCAGCGCTATTTCAAGACAGGCGTCGGCGAGTATGGGGAAGGCGACCGCTTTATTGGCGTCCGTGTCCCGGCGCTCCGGGCACTCGTGCGGGAATTGCGGAGCATATCGATCTCGGCGACGACCGCGTTACTGCGCACGGGCGTGCATGAGGAGCGCTTGTTGGCGCTCCTGTTGTTAGCCGACGCGTATGCCCGCGCCGACGCGCGCACGCAAGCGACGATCTTTCGCGCGTATCTCGACCACACGCGCCATATCAACAATTGGGACCTGGTCGACGCCTCGGCGCCGCTGATCGTTGGCCGGCATCTGCAGGGCCGGGACCGGCGGCTCCTCGCGCGGCTCGCGCGATCGCCCCTCGTGTGGGAGCGGCGCATCGCCATCCTTGCCACGTTTCACTTCATTAAGCAACGTGACCATGCCGATGCCATTCGCGTTGCCACACTTTTGTTGCGCGATGAGCACGACCTGATCCACAAGGCCGTCGGCTGGATGTTGCGGGAGATCGGCAAACGCGATACGGATACGCTGCGCGCGTTCCTCGACGCGCACGCGCCCGTCATGCCCCGGACGATGCTCCGCTACGCGATCGAGCGGCAGCCGGCCGACATGCGACAGCGCTATCTACGCATGCCGCGACGATAGCTCGCTATCTCTGACGCGCGCACGCGGCGTGGGCAGCGGACGGACACCGTAGTACGCCGCAACACACGACCGCACACCATCATCCACGATGCGCACCCGGTCCCGACGCTCGAGCCGCGCCCACATCGGCCGCATCGCGGCCACCACGAGACGTTTGACGAGGATCACGACCCGCTCGGGCGGCGCCCCAGCCTCCCGGAGATACTCGCTCAACGCGCCGACCGCCGCACAGTAGGCGAGCCCTCGCGCCGTGCCGTCGTCCTCGGCGCTCCGCGCGACCCCGAGCGTCGCGGTGGTCAGCCGAGCGGACAGCGTCGCGAATGTCGCGTCACCCGAGTCCATGCAACCTGTAGAGGCAGACGCCATGCCACCGGCGTCAAAATGAACGGTGTCGTCGGTTAACCCGCGAGCCACGCATCGAGCAGCGGCCCCACACGTTCCGGATGCGCGATGTGCACCATGTGTCCACCGGTTACGTGGACAAACCGCCCGTGGCGTACGATCGCCGCCAACCGGCGCCCGTGACGCGCGGCGACCAGCATATCATGCGCACCGTGCACCACGAGCGCGGGCACCTCGACGCGCCGCGCGTAGGCGGTTGCCTTGGCCCCCGGATCGTCGCGCGCCAGTTGGACCATCGCGTCGAGCACCTCCGGCCGCGCCCGCAACTCCTCGATCTGGCGCGCGACAAATCCCGCGGGCGGCGCATCGGGCGCGAAACTGCAACGCACCGCCACTCCCGTGAGCGCCGTCAGTCGCCGACCGACCGCCGCCACGCCGGGCAGTGTCCGCAACAGGCGATATCCCACTGGCGCGGGCGCCGCCCCGGTCCCCATGACCACGATCGATCGCACGCGTTCCGGCGTCAGCGCCGCCATCGCGATGGCCACCATCCCACCATGGCTATGCCCGATCACGTCGACCGGATGATCGACGCCTAACGCATCGAGCACCGCGACACCCAGCCGCGCGCTCCGCTCGAGCGTCACCTCGCCGTCGCCAAACGCGCTACTGCGCCCGTAGCCAGGATGATCGTACGCGATCACCCCCGCGTGGCGGCAGACGGCGGGCACGATCCCCTGAAAGTGCCCGAGATGGGATGGGTTGCCGTGCAACAGCAGCACCCGACGCGCACTGGCGCCGTCGATCGCGACGACGCACACCCGCGCGCTATCGAGCTCGAAGAACGCCGCCAAAGAAGGTCGCGAAAAAGGTTTCGAGTGGCCGCATCGACCGGTCGACCTTCGTGCGCATGATGGCGCCTTCCCAACTGTTCACGGCAAACGCCGCGAGCGCGTCAGGATCGGCGGCGGCATCCAACTCGCCCGCCGTCTGCGCCTTCCGGAGCACCGCGCCGACCAACCGCGTCCACGCGTCGAAGTGCATGGCGAGCCGCTGCCGAATCACCTCGCTCTGCCCGGGCATTTCCGTGCCAAAATTGCCCAGCAGACAGCCCAGCGCACCGTACTGCACCGCACTCTCCCGGAAATACGCCGCAAGCCCATCAGTCGGCGACGTCACCTCGTCCAGGAGTAGCGCCTGGAGCGGCGCCGCCAGCTCGGCGGCGTAGGCATCGATGACGGCGATCGCGAATGCCTCTTTGCTATCGAAGTAATGGTAGAACGAGCCCTTGGGCACGCCGGCCTCGGCCACGACTTCCTGCACGCCCGTGGCCGTGAACCCGACCGCGTGCATACGGCTCAAGCCGCGGGCGATTAAACGCTCGCGCACACCGATTCGCGGTTTCGGCCCACGCTTCACTTGACAATCTCTAGACGACCGGTCATATATAATTCCACACTGAATCCTACCGTCATTCCGACGGATAGTCAAGTTCGATCAGTGTATATACACATAGTTGGTGAGGGTAGTCACGTGTTTGCTATGAAGCTGGTTTTGGGTGCGCTGGTCACGGCAGCCGCCGTCGGCACGGCGGGAGCACAGACCGCCGAGCGTCCGCTGTTCGGGCAGTTCGAGCAGGGAGACCGGCCCGCAATCGTGGCATACGTCACGACCACGGCCTCGACAGTGCCGGGCACCGATATCGACGGCGCACGGGCACTGACTGGCCCCCGCATTCCGTTCCCGGCGGCGCTGCCGGACAGCGTCGTGGTTGATCGCCGCGCCCCCGTCGATGGCGCGTGTGCCCTGGTCGGCCAGTGCGCGCTCCTCCCCCCGCGCGACTAAGCGCACGCACAGACCAGCCGCGCCGCGCGGCTGGTCTGTGCATCGGTTTGTGTAGCGCGTTTACGCGCGCACGAGTCGCTTGTACGCGATCCGATGCGGCTGGTCCGCGTCCGTCCCCTTCCGCTTGTGCAGATCCTCGGAGTACGCGCGGTAATTCCCCTCGAACCACACGACCTCGCTGTTCCCCTCGAACGCCAGAATATGCGTGGCAATACGATCCAGGAACCACCGGTCGTGCGTGATCACCACCGCGCACCCGGCAAAATCGAGCAGCGCATCTTCCAGCGCCCGCAGCGTATCGACGTCGAGATCGTTTGTCGGCTCGTCCAGCAGCAACAGGTTGCCGCCGCTCTTGAGCAGCTTGGCCAGATGCAGCCGATTCCGCTCCCCACCTGATAAGTCCTTGACCTTCTTCTGCTGGTCCGCGCCACGGAAATTGAAGCTCGCCAGATAGGCCCGCGAGTTGAGCTCCCGCTTGCCGACCTGGATCGTCTCCTGCCCACCGCTGATTTCTTGCCACACGGTGTTGGCCCCGTTCAGCTCACGCCCCTGATCGACGTACGCCAATTGCACCGTCTCGCCGACCGCGAGCGTGCCACCGTCAGGCGCTTCCTGCCCGACAATCATGCGGAACAACGTCGTCTTCCCCGCGCCGTTTGGCCCGATGACACCGACGATCCCGCCCCGCGGCAAACTGAACGACATCCCCTCGAACAGCAGCGTATCGCCAAACCCCTTCTTGAGATCCTTGGCGATTACCACATCATTGCCCAACCGCGCCGGCGGCGGGATGACGATCTCGTTCTGCAACACCCGCTCGGCGCTGTCCGCCTTGGCCAGATCCTCGAACCGCTGCACGCGCGCCTTGGACTTGGCCTGCCGCGCCCGCGGCGCCATCCGCACCCATTCCAACTCGCGCTCCAACGTCCGCTGGCGCGCCGATGCCTGCTTCTCCTCCTGCGCCAACCGCGCCCGCTTCTGCTCGAGCCACGCCGTATAGTTGCCCTCGTACGGGATCCCGTGCCCACGATCCAGCTCCAGGATCCACCCGGCGACGTTATCCAGGAAATACCGATCGTGCGTCACCGCCACCACCGTCCCCGGAAACTCCGCCAGGTGCCGCTCCAACCACGCCACGCTCTCGGCGTCCAGGTGGTTCGTCGGCTCATCGAGCAACAAGAGATCCGGCTCCTCGAGCAGCACCCGGCACAGCGCCACCCGCCGCCGCTCGCCCCCGGACAACCGCGCCACATCCGCCTCGCCCGGCGGCAGCCGCAGCGCGTCCATGGCGATCTCGATCTTGCGATCGACCTCCCACGCGTTCACGGCCTCGATCCGCTCCTGCACCTTGGCCTGCTCGTCCAGCAGCTTGGTCATCTCCTCGTCCGACATCGGCTCGGCGAACCGCATGCTGATCTGCTCGAACCGGGTCAACAGGGCCCGCGTCTCGCGCACCGCCTCATCGACGTTCCCACGGACATCCTTGGCCGGGTCCAAGTACGGCTCCTGGGCGAGGTAGCCGATGCGCGTGCCGGCGTGCGCCCACGCCTCCCCCTGGAAATCCTGGTCGACCCCGGCCATGATCTTGAGCACCGAGGACTTGCCAGCGCCATTCGCGCCCAGCACGCCGATCTTGGCGCCTGGGTAGAATGAGAGGTAGATGTCGCGCAGGATCTCCCGCGAGGGCGGGACGACTTTGCGCAGACCTTTCATGACGTAGATGAATTGCGGAGCCATACGGTGAATGTTAACGCAGTCGCCGGCCTGTCGGCCGCCCTCGCGGCGATCCTCGTCGCGGCCGGGACGCGTCCACCGGGACCAGCCCTCTACGGCGACAGCGCCGGATACCTCGGGACCGCCGTGTCGCTCGCGCGGCACGGGACGCTGCGTGTCCCCTACGCGTCGTACGCAAGCGCCGACAGCACCGCCCCGCTGGCGCAATGGCCGCCGGGGTTCCCGGCGCTCTTGGCCGTGCCGCTGCGATTTGGCGCCTCGGAGGCGACAAGCGCACGCATCGTGAACATCGTGTCGGCCGCGGCGACCATCGGCCTGGTGGTGCTCATCGTGGGCGCCGCGGCCGGTCCCGGGTGGGCAACCCTCGGGGCCGTGGCCGTCATCGTCACGACGTCGGTCGTCTGGATCCACCTCGAGGTCCTGAGCGAGCCGCCGTTCACCGCCCTGACCATGCTCACCCTCGCCCTGATGGTCCGGGCACCGGCGCCCGAGCGCCCGGCGGCCACCGGACTAGCGTCGGCCGCATGTGTCCTGGTCAGGTACGCGGGGCTCGGCGTCGTCGGAGCCGTGGTGCTCTGGGAAGCGCTACAACCAGGCCCGGTCGTGGCTCGTCTCCGTCGCGCGGCGGTGGCGGGAACGCCGGGCGTCGCCGCCTACCTCGTGTGGACGGCCGTCGTCCGCCATGGCGGCGCCGCTGTTCGCCATGTCCATCTTGACCACCACCCATTGCTCGCGGCCCGCCGAGCGCTCGGGTCCACGTTCGCCTGGCTCGCGCCAGGGTTCGTTGGCGAGGATCACCACGTCGAACTCGCCCGCGTTGCGCTCAAAGCCGCGCTCCTCATCGGCCTCGCCGCGCTCGTCGTGGCGCTCGGCCGGCGCCCCGCCCGCGGCCGGCCCAGTCCGTCTCTCAGCGTCGCCTCGGCCGCAACCCTGCTCGCCACGTCCATCGTGGCCCTCATGCTGTTCGCGCGCGTGATGGAATCAGGGGTGTCGTTCTACGACCGCGTGCTCGCGCCGGCGCACGCGCTGCTCGACGTCGCGATCGTCGCCGCGCTGGCATCCTGGTGGTCGGATGCGACACGCCCGGCCCGCGCGGTGGCGATGATGGCCGTCGGCGCGTGGCTCGCCTGGTCGATGGCGCTCTCGGTCCGGATGGCCCACGAGATCACCACGCACGGCATCGATCACACCGTGGTCGGCGCGTCGCCGTCGCCCCTCTGGGCGTGGGTGGGCGATGCGGGCCGCGCCGGCCCGATCTACTCCAACGATCCAGCGGACGTTTACTTTGAGACACACCGGGCGTCGCGCTATCTGCCGTGGGTGATGACCCCGGATTCGGCGCGCGCTCTGTGTCAGGCGCTCGCGCGGCGTCCGGGACTCGTCGTGTGGGTCTCGGCGTACACCGGCGAGGGACTGGTGTATCCCGAGCTCGTGCCACGACTGACAACGCCCGCCACGCTGACGCGTGCCGTACCGCTCCACCCGGTCGCCCGGTTCCCCGATGGCATTGTGTGGGCGCCGGACTCTTCTCTTGCTGGTGATCCGAGATGCGTGTCCTGATCGTTCTCCTGACCGTGCTCCTCGCAGCGCCCGCCGCCTACGCCCAGTCGGCCCTCCCCGGCGGCATCGCGGTCGGACGGCCCGCGCCCGACGCCGCGGTCCAGACACTCGATGGCAAGCCGGCCAGCCTCAAGGCATACATTGGCACCACGCCCGTCGTCATGGAGTTCTGGGCCAAGTGGTGCAGCAACTGCCGGGAGCTGGCCCCCGCGCTGCGCGCCGCGGAGACCAAGTACGCCGGCCGCGTGAAATTCCTCACGATCGCCGTCTCCGCCGACCAGACGCCGGCGGAGGTCGCCCAGTTCGCGGCGACGAACGGGCTCCCCCACCCGATCGTGTACGACACCGGCGCGGCCACAACCGCCTACGATGTGCCCGGGACTTCGTTCCTCGTGGTCGTCGACCGACACGGGACCATCGTCTACACCGGCGCCGGGGGCGCGCAAGACGTCGACGCCGCGATCCGCAAGGCGCTGTGACCCACGTCGCGCGACTGGTACCGCGACCAGTCCGCGCGGCGATCAAGGATGTGGGCCTCCGCGTACGCAGCGCGGCGGCGGGACGGATCTGGGAGCGCGCGACCCCGTCGGGTGAATGGCTCGACGCGGCCGGCCTGGAAGCCCTCGTCGCGCGCTACCCCGTGCGACCCAACACGTATCAGTACGACGCCGACAGCGTCCGCCAGCGCGGCCTCGAACGGGCCACGGCACTCGTGCCGCACGCCGCGTCGACCGCCACCTGCCTCGAGATCGGCGCCGCTGACGCCATGACCGCCTGCGCGCTGGCCGAGCGTGGTCACAAGGTCATCGCCATCGACATCGACGCGAGTCGCACGGATCCGCGGGCGCTGGCCGCGGGCGTCGACGTGCGCTCTATGGACGCGGGTCGACTCGAGCTGCGCGATGGATCGATCGATCTCGTCTACTCGTACAACGTGTTTGAGCACCTGCCCGATCCTGCCGCCACGTTCGTCGAGATCGCCCGTGTGCTCCGGCCCGGCGGCCGGTTCGTCCTGTCATTCGGCCCGCTCGGCTGGTCACCGCACGGCGCCCACATGTACAAGGC
>DATMNB010000041.1:0-8692 GCA_035569435.1 Gemmatimonadaceae bacterium | reverse complement strand
CCCTCGATCGGCGTGGCTGGGGCGACGTCCCAGTCGCTGCCAAAGGCGATCGTGGCGTGCGTGTCGAGGAGGGAGCGGAAGGCGTAGGTGGTTTTGGCGCGTTCGGGGCCGATGATGGGGTCGGCCCAGCGGCCATCATCGATGGCGTGGTAGGGCTGCATGCTGGCCAGGACGTTGAGGTGGCCGAAGCGGGACACGTCGCTCGCCGCGATGTGCTGGGCGTGCTCGATGCGGAAGCGGCGGTCGCGCGGGCCGTTCTCGCGGGCCACGCGCTCGAAGATGTCGAGCATCTCACGGATGGCGCGGTCGCCGATGGCGTGCACCATGATTTGGAGCCCGGCCTGATCGGCCGCCGCGGCCCAGACGTAGAGCATCGAGGGCGGGGTGACGAGCAACCCCGAGTCGTGGGGCGCATCGGTGAAGGGCGCCAGCATGGCCGCCGTATGCGAACCCAAGGACCCGTCGGCAAATGCTTTGAGGCCGCCCCAGTGGAGCCAGGCGTCGCCGCGGCCGCGCGCGGCGATCGTGTCGCGGAGCCGGGCCCAGTCGCGGAGGGGGACGACGGAGTAGATGCGGGTCGTGAGCCGGCCGGCCGCGTGGGCGCGTTCGAACGTCGCCCAGTCGTCCCAGCCGTAGCCCATGTTGGTCACCGCCGTGACGCCCTGCGCGGCGACGTAGGCCATGGCCGCGTCGAGGGCGCGGTCCTGGAGCTCGAGGGGCGGCGTGGGGATGGCCCGCTCGACGAGGCCCATGGCGTTGTCCTTGAGGACCCCCGTCGGCTCGCCCGTGGCGTCACGGACGATGGTGCCGCCGTCGATATCGGGCGTGTCGCGCGTGATGTGCGCGGCCGCCAGCGCGGTGCTGTTGGCCAGGCCCATGTGGCCATCGAGACGTTGGATCCAGACCGGTGTGCGCGGGGTAACCGAGTCGATCCAGGCGCGGGTCGGCAGCTCGTTGTGGGTGCCCCACCGCGTGTGGTCCCAGGCCCCGCCCTGCATCCAGGCGCCCTCGGGGAGCGTGGCGGCGAACGCCTTGATGCGTCCGATGAAGTCAGACGGCGTCGCGGCGTCGCGGAGTTGGACCGACGTCAGGTCGAATCCGCCATCAACGAAATGCACGTGCGAGTCGAGGAACCCCGGCGTCACCATGCGGCCGTGGGCGTCAATGACGCGGGTCGCCGGCGTGACCAGCTTCATCGCCTCGGCGCTCGATCCGACGGCCGCGAGGCGGTCACCGCGGACCGCCACGGCGTCGGCCCATGGCCGGGTCCGGCTTCCGGTCCAGACGCGGGCGTTTACGATCACGAGGGAGACATTTTGCATCTTCGGAAGGCCGCTATCGCGGCCAGCGGTTGGGTTGCTAGCCTGCCTTCGGCAGGGTTGGGCGTGCAGGAGAACAGGGAGCAGCAGGACGCAGAGGAGTGGGCGAATGTGCATGGCGCGCCAATCTGGCGACCGGGGGCGGTGAGAGCCAGAGTGGGACAGTACATTTGACCAAGCCTATGTCTCTCTTTCGACTTCCTCGCGTGTGGCTCGCGGCGACCGTGCTGCTGGAGGTTGGTGTAGCGGGGTGCGTGACGAAAGATGACGCCAAAGCGGCGATCCACGCGCTGGCCGAGAGTCGGGGCGAGATCCCCGATCAGCTGCCGGTGATGCGCAACCACGAGCTGCCGTTCAAGTACCCCCAGGCTCTCTACAAGCGGCGCGTCCAGGGCAACGTCGTCCTCCGGATCTTCATTGATTCGACGGGGACGGTCCACCCCGAGTCGACGATGGTGCTCGAAGCCACGACGATCCCGGTCGTCGACTCCCAAGCGTTGCCGGCCCTCGACTCGGCGGCGCTGACCGGGTCGCGCGAACTGCTGTTCGCGCCGGCCAAGTTGCGCGGCCGGCCCGTCCCCGTCACGATCAAGTTCCCCGTCTATTTCCGCCACCCCAAAGCGGCGCCACCGCCGGGTGACAGCATCCTGCATCCCGGTTCCAAATAAATGACCAAATCTCAGGTCGACATCGCCGTCGAGCGCAATCGGACGCCCTACGCGTCGGTGCTCGACACGATCGGGTGGACGCCACTCATTCGCCTCAACCGCGTGACGCGCGGGATGCGCACGCCGGTCTACGGGAAGGCGGAGTTTTTCAACCCGGGCGGATCGGTCAAGGATCGGATCGGGATGCCGATCATCGAGCGCGCCGAGCGTGACGGGACGCTCACGCCCGGCGGGACGATCGTCGAGGGGACGAGCGGCAACACGGGCGTGGGGCTGGCCATCGCGGCGGCGATCAAAGGGTACAAATGCATCTTCACGATGCCCGACAAGATGTCGCAGGAGAAGGTGCGGTTACTCAAGGCGTTCGGCGCCGAGGTGATCGTGACGCCGACGGCGGTGCCGCCGGATCATCCGGATAACTACATCGTGATGGCGCGTCGCATCGCGGCCGAGACGCCCAACGCCATTCTGGCGAACCAGTTTTACAACGAGGCCAACCCAGAAGCGCACTACGCCACGACGGGGCCGGAGCTGTGGGAGCAGACGGGGGGGAAGATCACCCACTTTGTCGCGGCGGCGGGGACCGGGGGCACGCTGACGGGTGTCGGACGGTACCTCAAGGAGAAAAACCCAAACATTCGCATCATCGCCGGCGACCCGACGGGATCGATCCTCGCCGAGTCGTGGCGGCAGCACCGCAATGGCGCCGGCCGACCGGTCGAGGGCGCGCCGTACAAGGTCGAGGGGATCGGGCAGGACAAGATCCCGGGGACGTTGGATCTCGACATCGTCGATGCGTACCACACGGTGAGTGATCGGGACAGCTTTGCGATGGCGCGGCGACTGACGCGCGAGGAGGGGCTGTTTGTCGGCGGCTCGTCGGGGCTCATCGCCCACGTGGCGCTGCAGGTGGCGCGCGACGTCGACGATCCCGACGCGATGGTCGTGACGTTTCTGTGCGACACCGGCGAGCGCTATCTGTCCAAGTTGTACAACGACGAGTGGATGCGCGAGAACCAGATGCTGGAGCCCGACCGCACGACGCTCGGGACACTGCTCGGCATCAAGGGCGGGACCGCTGGGGTGATCAGCGTGGCGCCCTACGCCGGCGTGCGTCAGGCGCTCCGCCTCATGCAGCTGCACGACGTGGCCCAACTGCCGGTCATGGACGGCGATCGGAATGTTGGGTCCGTAAGCGAGTGGGCCCTTACCGGCAAAGGACTCGCCGACCCGGGCATGCTCGATCGGTTGGTCGGCGATGTCATGGACCCACCGTTCCCCGAGGTCGCCGCCACGCAGCACGCGGATTCGATCGCCAAGTTGCTCTCGCGGACGAGCCCCGCGGTGCTCATTCGTGGCTCGGCCGGGATCGAGGGGATCGTCACGCGATCCGATCTCCTGCACTTCATCATGGCGCGCTGACAAGGAAACCTCATGGACATCGCCGTGTTGCTGGGTGGAACGTCGGCGGAGCGTGACGTGTCGTTGGCGTCCGGGTTCCGGATCATCGACGCGTTGCGGTCGGCCGGGCACCAGGTGACGCCTGTCGATCCCGCGACGGGAGTGCTGCCGGAACGCGTCGAGGCCGCGTTGCGGTCGGCCGGCATGCGCCGTGAGCCGCCGTCGCTCGAGGAGCTCAAACGGGTGGCGTCGGAGAAGGGGAGCGGCGGCGACGGAATCATCGATGGGCTGACCAGCCTGGCCGGCGTGCGCGACGCGGACGTGGTGTTTCTGGGCCTCCATGGCGGGCACGGCGAGGATGGCACGATCCAGGCGCTGCTCGAGCTGGCGGGGCTGCCGTATACCGGGAGCGGGCTCCTGGGGAGCGCGCTGGCGATGGATAAGGACCTCTCCAAGACGCTGTTCCGAGCCGCGGGCGTCCGGACGGCGGACTGGCTGATGGCGCCCGTAACATCCGATCTGGTCGGGCGAACCCTCGGGTGGCCGGTGATTGTCAAACCTTCGAAGCAGGGGTCAACGGTTGGCCTGACGCTCGTGCGGGAGCCTGGTCTGCTCCAGGCCGCTATCGAGGAGGCACTGCTCTACGACGACGAGGTCATGGTCGAGCAGTTCATTGCGGGGCGCGAGCTCACGGTTGGCGTGCTCGGCGATCAGCCATTACCGATCGGGGAGATTTTTCCGCGGCACGAGATTTACGATTATGAGTGCAAGTACACCGCTGGGATGGCGCGAGAGGAGTTTCCGGCCAAGCTGCCGCCGCTGGTGGCGGCGGAGTTGCAGGGGCAGGCGCTGTTGGCGTTTCGTGCGCTCAAGCTGCGCGGCTACGCACGGGTGGACTTTCGGCTGACCGCGGCGATGGAGAGTTATTGTTTGGAAGCGAATACGCTGCCGGGGATGACCGAGCTGAGCCTGATTCCGCAGGGCGCGGCGGCGGCGGGGATCCCATTTGTTGCATTGTGCGAGCGGATCGTGGCGCTGGCGTTGGACCGGTCGCCGAGGGCTGAGGGCACCAGGTGAGGGGCTAGGTGACTCGGGTTTCGGGCGATCGTCGAAGCCCTATGGAGGCCGTTCCGGGGCGTGAGCGGCCTGTGGGAACCGGTGAGGCGCCCTTGTGTCTTACAATTAGTACACGTTCGCAACAACAGCAACACCCTCAGCAACACCTCCGGCAACACCCCGTCGAGTAGTTCGCATGGCTTTCTCCGTGTCCGACGAATCCGATTCCCCACGGGTGACGCCCGCGGTGCGATGGCTGATCGGGATCAACATCCTGATCGCCTTTTTGGAGTTGACGCTCGATCGGCCGGACATCATTCGGGCGCTCGAGTTCGTCGAAGGGGATCTGTCGGGGCGGTGGTGGACGGTCGTCACGCACCTGTTCGTCCACGAAGGGTTGTGGCCGCTGGTATTTACCGTGGTCACGCTGGCGCTGTTTGGCTCGCGGTTGGAGCGAGTGTGGGGGGCCGGGGCGTTTGTCCGCTACTACATCATCTGCGGGCTCGGCGGGTGGCTGGCGCACCTCATGTTTGCGCGGGATGTGCCGCTCATCGGGGCGGTGGCCGCGGATTATGGCGTGATGCTGGCGTATGCGGTGCGGTGGCCGGATGACGAGGTGTACCTCTTTTTTGCGGTGCCGATCAAGGTCAAGTGGCTGGTCGCGGCGTTGGCGGTGACGAGTCTCGTGTTTGGGATCATGCACGACGGGACGGGGAGCACCGCGCACTTTGCGTCGCTCGGTGGGTTTGTGGCGGGCTATCTGTACCTGCAGGCAGGGGCATCGGGGAGCTTGCAGCGGCTCAAGCAGCGGGTGTCGCATGCGCCGGACATCACGGATGATCCGCCGCGGGCCATCCCGCGGAGCGCGCCGCGTCCGCGGGAGCGGCAGGATATCGACGATATCGTGGCGCGGAGCAATAAGGCCACGGTCGTGAAGCGGCCGGCGTCGGCGCCGGTGCCGCGCGGGGCGGCCCCGCCGTCGGTGCGGGTGGGGGAGGAGCTGGATAGCGTCCTCGATAAGATCAATCGGTTTGGAATGGGGAGTTTGACGGCCGACGAGCGGCGGGTGCTCGACGAGACCAGTCGGCGGCTCAAGAACAGAGACTAACCTGCCACAGCCCGAGCTGCTGGAGACGTTCCCGAACCCGCATCCGGGTCGGGACTACGAGATCCACATGATATGTCCGGAGTTCACGTCGCTCTGTCCCTTGGGGGGGATCGAGAGTGATGCGAGTGAGCTCGCGCTACTCAAGGGTGGCGCGCCGGACTTTGGGACGATGCTCATCACGTATCGGCCGGCCGAGCTGTGCGTGGAGCTCAAGAGTCTCAAGCTCTATCTGTGGAGCTTCCGGAACGATGGGATCTTCTACGAGCGGGCGGTCAATCGGATTCTCGATGACCTGGTCGCGAAAGTCGCGCCCACCTGGATGCAGGTGGTGGGCGACTTCAATGTGCGCGGTGGGATCAAGTCGGTGATTACGGCGCGCGCGGGGACACGCGCGCCGTAATCACGATCATGCGCTAGAACGCGTAGCGCGCGCCGAACTGCATCTGCCAGTTCGAGGCCACCGGGTCGAAGATCTTGCCCGGGTTATTGAGGTTGGTGAAGGTGACGATCGGCATGCCGCCGGTGTTGAGCGGACCGGTCGTCCGTGGATTGGCCGCGGGCTGCCCGAGGAGCGTCTGGGCGCCCTCGCCTTCATAGACGACGCCCCAGTTCTTATCGAGCAGGTTCAGGAAGTTGAACACGTCGGCGCGCAGGGTCAGCGAGTGGATGTGCAGGAACTCGAGACTCTGTTGGAGCGACACGTTGAGCGTGTTCTGCCACGGCGTCCGGCAGCTGTTGCGCGCCATGAAATGGCCGGCCTGGTGTGCCAGGCACGGGTTCTGATCCAGGAACTTCTGGAACAGCGCTTGTTCCTGGGCCGTCGTCAGTCCGCCCGCGGGGGCGAACTGTATCTGCGTCGGGTCGGTCACGTTCTTGGGGATGTAGATCGGGTCGTTCCCGGAGATGCCGTCGCCGTTGGCGTCGATGCCGTAGGTGAAGGTGTAGGCTTGCCCCGATGTGCCGATGTAGGTCGCGCCGATCTTGGTGTGCCACGGCATCTCGTAGTACAGATCGGCCGTGATCTTGTGCGGGGTCTCGAAGTTCGCTCGGCCCAACTGCTGCTTACGCTGGTCGAATGCCGGCGTCCAACTGAAGATATAGCTGGAAGCCGACGTCGAGCTGGTGACGCTCTGGACGTCGCGGGCCTGCGAGTACGTGTAGTACACGTCGCCCTCGAGCCAGCGGGAGAATTTCTTGGAGAACCCACCCGTCAGGGCGTAGGAGTAGTTCTTGTTGGTGTTCGTCAACTCGATGATCTCGCTATGCCCGCCGACGATGGTCGGGTTGTTGGGCGACACGCCGTACACGGCGTTGCCAAACGGTCCGGTGGCGATCGGCGCGTGGAGGGCCGCGTTCAGGAAGATCGGGGCGTAGATCGCGTGCGTGTATAAGGCCGACAGGTGCCCGCTGAATCCGCCGCCGAGCTGCGGGTCATACCCCAACGATGCCTTGAGGTCCTGCGGGTACTTGAACTTGGGGTCCGTGTAATCGATTTCGGCGCCGGCTTTGGCGGTGAGGCCACCACCGCAGGCGGTCGGCGGGTTCTGGATGTTGCCGGGTGTGAAGGCCGGTGGCCGACCGGTGCCGGTGTTGTTGCAGGTGAGCTGTTGGTAGCCGGAGAGGCCGGAGTTCTGGAAGCTGTTGGAGAGCCAGACGTACGCCGGCGCGCCCTGGAAGATCCCGACGCCGCCATGGACGTTGTTGCGTTGGTCGCCGGTCACATCGTAGGTGAACCCGACGCGGGGCGAGTACTGCACCTGGCCGGTCGGGAGCCGACTGGTGTTGATGTTCCCCAGGTCGGCGCTGTCGAGCGAGGCGTTGAAGGGCGGTTTGTCCGGCCAGATCGGGATGTCGAACCGGATGCCATAGGTCAGGTTCAGGCGCGGCGTCGCCTGCCACTGGTCCTGGAGATAAAAGCCAATGTTGTCGGTGTGAAAGTTGACCGCGCCGCCCCGGCCGCCGGGGGCGGGGATCCCGATGCGGTAGAAGTGCGGGATCCCGGCCTGCAGCGAGTCGAGGCCCTCGAACTGCCAGGCGCTATACGCGAACTGCGCGAACAGGTTGCGGACCTTGTAGAACTGATCCTGCGTCCCGATCGTGATCGCATGGTTGCCGATCGGATAGGTGAAGTTCTCGCGGACCTCGATCAGATCCTGATTGAGCGAGTTGCCTTGCGATGCGGTCTCGGTGCCGGTGATCAGCGAGACGGTGTTGTCAAAGACGGTGATCTGCGGCGAGTGCGACGCGCCGTACCGGTTGTCGCGGATCAACTCGTAATTGAAGATCAACTCGTTGAAGGCGCCGTTGGCGAAGTTGGTCCGCAGCTCGGCGACGGTGGCGTTCTTCATGGACTCGAACGTGTGGGCGTTCGACGTCAGGGGGAAACTCGTGAGCGACCGGCCGAAGACGTCTTCGTCGGCGTGGGCGTAGTTGTTCCGCAGGACGAGGGTCGTCCCGAACGGCAGGTTGACGTCGAGTCGGGCGAAGACGTTGGAGAGCGGGTGGCGGTTGGTGACGGCGCCGGCCGAGCCGGTCGGCAGGCCGTACGACGACGCCAACTGGGCGAATCGGGTGATATCGCCTTGCAGGGCGGGCGAGACCGTCGAGAAGACCGGACCGGCGGCCGGCGAGGATTCGGTCTGGAACTCGGGGTTCACGAAGAACAGGATCTTGTCCTTGATGATTGGGCCGCCGAGGCTGAAGCCGAACTGCGACTCGTTGTATTGTGGCAGGTAGGGTTGCGACCGGCCGATGGCCTGGTTCCGATAGTATTCGTACGCCGAGCCGTGGAACTGGTTGGTGCCGCTCTTGGTGACGGCGTTGATCAGGGCGCCGGCGAACTCGCCGTCGCGGACGTCGTACGGGGAGATCAGGACCTGAAACTCCTTGATCGACTCGATCGAGATGGACTTGCCGCCGGCCTGGCCGCCGGCCTGGCCCGTGGAGCCGAGGCCGAACAAGTCGGCTTCGGTGGCGCCGTCGATCTGGATCGAGTTGTAGTGGGGATTTTCTCCGGCGGCGGAAAAGCCACCCAGCTCGTTGGTGCTCGACACTTCTGGTGTCAGCACGACGAAGTCGGTGAACTGGCGGTTGAGCGACGAGAGTCCCTGGATCTCGGTGTTGTCGATGACCGTACCCAC
>DATMNB010000040.1:0-4951 GCA_035569435.1 Gemmatimonadaceae bacterium | reverse complement strand
ATCCTCCAGCGGCGCATCGCGCACGATCGCCGCGCGTGCCCTGCCGGCGGCCGGGATATCCAGCACTGGAGGCCGGCGGGCGGGCGTCGGGCTTGGGCTGATCGCCCCGACTGTCTGCTGGAGGAGTCGCTCCATCCGCTCGACGTCGACGTCACCGACCACGACGACGCTCATGCGCTCGGGCCGATACCAATCCTGATAAAACCGTCGAATCGTCGCCACCGGCGCCGAGGCTACGATCGCCGAGTCGCCTCCCGGCAGTCGCGCAGCGTATGGCGACCCCGCGTACATCACCGAATCCATCCGCGACGTGTACGGCAACCCGCCGCCGAACCGCATCCGCAGCTCGTCCTGCACGATGGACCGCTCGCGGTCGATGACGCTGGGGTCGAACGTGACGCCGTGCGCCCAATCACCGATGATCGTGAGCGCCGTGGCGACATCGGCCGAATCGGCGGCGACGCTCAGGCTATACACCGTGGCGTCATA
The DNA here is from genome assembly GCA_035569435.1 of Gemmatimonadaceae bacterium. Lineage (GTDB taxonomy): Bacteria > Gemmatimonadota > Gemmatimonadetes > Gemmatimonadales > Gemmatimonadaceae > DASRDS01. The sequence goes on along the minus strand of DATMNB010000040.1, from coordinate 4,462 downwards.
GAGCGTCTCGGCGTTCACATCATTCCCGAACCGCATGCCGAGCCTGCCGAACACCGGGATCAACTGTCGGTTTGGGAAGTGCGTCGTCCCGGCGAACGCCAGGTGCTCGACCAGGTGTGCCAGACCACGTTGGTCCTCATCCTCGTACGCCGACCCAGCGGCGACGACGAGTCGGAGCTCGACGCGGTTGGCCGGGACGACGCTGTGGCGGAGGAAGATGCGCATCCCGTTGGGCAGCGTCTCGACGTGCAGAGATGTATCGCGCGGCAACAGCGAGTCCGTGCCCACTGGTTGCGCGGCGGCGGTCACGGGGCGCGCCACGCCGAGGGCGAATGCGGCCACGCTCACGATGGAGCGTGCGTACCTATTGCTGTACATGACTGTCCTTCTCCACGCCATGCGTCGCCGACAGCAGGTGCTGGAGCACACCTTCGTACAGCGCATCGCCCCACGAGGGCCATCCCAGGACTCCATAGTGCTGCACTGACCCGTCGGGGCCGACAAGAAAGTCGCCATAGCCCATCGACGTCTGCTGCGGAATGAACCGCCCATCGTCGATCTGGGTGAACGTCGTTTCGGTCATCAGCAGCGGACCGGGGAGCGGAAAATGCTCCTGCACGAACTGCCGGACGCTGTCCGCCTCTTGAGCCGGCGTCAGTGGCGCGCTGTTCCGGAAATAGCCCTTCGTCCCACGCACCGTGACGACCGCCAGCCCGCGGCCCCCCGCGGCCGCCACCAGCCGACGCTGGCTGGCGTATTCGCTATAGCACTGCTGATCGTCCTGACCGTCCACGGCAGTACCCAGGCACCGACTCGCGATCAACGTCACCCGCCCCGGCGGCGGCACCGGCCCGGTGGAGTCGGATCCTGCACGCATTACTGGCGGCAGCGACGGCAGCGGGTGCCCGAGGAACGGGATGAGAAAGGTCGCCACGATATTGCCGTTGTGCTGCGACCCCAACGTCGCCATCGCCGTGTCCGACATCGCTTGCAACCCCGCCGCCCCATGCAGCAGCCACGCGCCCTCCGCGAGCGCGAGGAACGCGCCTGCGGCGTCTCCCCATCCCCATTGTCCGCCGTACGCCAGGCTGTCGCGCCGCAGGACCGGGTCCGCCGTGTAGAGCGCGATCTGGGCACGGGCCTCGCGCTCGACTCGTGAAAAATCGCCGTCCACGGACGCGGCGTTGCGCACCGCGGTGTGCGCGAACATGCGGGCAAACGCGGCCCGCGCGCCCAGCGCGTCCAGTTGCACCTCGTAGCGCGTCGTCAGCGCCGCGTGGGTCGGCCGCGCGTCGGCGAGCCACGACACGACCTCGGCCAGGACATTGACCTTCTCGTCCACCGTCGGCGCGTGCGCTATCCGCCGGTCGATCGCGGCCGTCACCACGTCGTCGCGCCCGGCCATGAAGGCCAGTCGCGCCAGATCCAAGAGCGCGCCCATTGGGACCGTCGCCGGCCGAAAGCGCGCGCCGCAGAGCCGTGCCGTCGTCACCACCACGGTCGGCAGCGTGTCCGGCATCGGATGGTAGGACAGCGTATCTTGCCGCCGCAGCCGCCAGTAGCCACGCGTTTCACGCTCGGCGGCGGCAATGCACTCGGCCGGTTGCTCGTATCGCTCATACGTCGCCAACACCGGCGCCGGCCCCTGCGCCACAGCGGACGTCGCGACGCCGGCGAACGCCGTCATCCACCAGACCATGCGCGCCAGCGCCAACCGCGCCTCAGACCGCATCGGCCAAGCTCGTGAAGCTGAAGTCCCGCACCCGCGCGGGCGGCGCCACGATCGGGCCGTCCGGATGGTAGACCCGTACGGGCTTGCCCAGCATCTCGACGTTGTTGAACGCGAACAACGGTGACTCCGTGAATCGGAGATTCTTGACCGGCTTGACGATCTTGCCGTTCTCCACCAACCACAGGCCATCACGCGTCGTCCCGGTACACAGCACACTCGCCATATCGATCATGTGGATCCCCGAAAAGCGCGTGACCAACAAGGCGCGCTTCGTGCTCGCGATGATCTCATCCAGCGTCGACTCCCCACCGGACATCCGCCAGCTCCCGACGTACGGCCGCGGCACGTTGTTGTGGAGCGAGCGGACCGCGTAGCGGCGGTCATAAGGCAGCGCGCGCAGCACGCCGTGCTCGAACCACGTCGTGGCCGTCACTGAGTCGACCTCGAGCGCGTCAAAATCAAGCGGCACGAACCCCGCGTCGGGGTCCATCGGATCCGAGCTGATCGTGATGCGCTCGTCCAGCATCTGCTGGCCAATCTTCGTGCGGCCCAGACCATCCGGCCCCGCACCGGCGCTGTATGCCCCGGGACCGCCTTCGTTGCCCACTCGCCCGCCCATCTTCATGACATCCATGGCCTCGTTCATCAGATCGGCCACAGCCTGGGGCTCCAAGATGACGACGTATCGTCCCGGTTCGATCGCCACGGGATCGGCCGACGCCTGACACTTCGCGATCGCCCGCGCCCCGAGCACGTCGGGTTGTATGCGCGACCATTCGGTCTGATCAACGCCCGCCCACCCGGACCCGGTGCTGGTCGCATTGCGCACGGTCAGCGAGTACTCTGCCAGGGTGTGGGGGTAGTAGCGCACCAGCGCCCGATCGTCGATGACTGCGCGCCCGTAGGCCGCCACCTGCAGATAGCCGGCGCTCAGAAATCCCGCGGCCTGCGCCGCCTCGACCACCGGCACCACCGCATCGTGGCGCGCCGCGGCCTCGAGGTTCAGCGTCCCCTCGTTCCACAGATTCGGCTTCACGTAGGGTTGGTTCTCGATCCGCCCAGTCAAGTCTTCGGGCGCGGCGCCGAGGTACGGCACCAAGGTTTCCGCCCGGCGGATCGCCTGTCGCAGCGACTCGTCGTCGAGGCGGTTGGTCGTGCCAAATGCATAACGCTCGAGGATCCCGCGCGAGATCGTGACCGTGTGGTTCAGAATGTCGCCCCCGCTGATCACCCGGTTCCGCGCCCAGCGGGTGTTGCCGATCCACGAGCTCTCGATCGACACCCGCGTGTGGCCGCCCCCGCTCGCCATGCCCATGATCCGCTCGGCCAGCGCCTTGCAGTCGTCGAGCGTCATGAACTTCGGCACCGCACTCACGCCTTCTTCCTCAGGTCGACGATCGCGACTTGCTTCACCTTGGCCGGCACCGCCGCCACGCTGTGTACCATGTCTTGCACGGGCTGCCCCTTGGTCCGTTGGAACCCCAGCATCTCGACGCTCCGCGCGCCCCCCAACGCCACCACGTTCTTCCACAGCTCCAGCGTCCGAAACTGGAACGCCGCCCCCGCGATCGCCGGCCCGAGCTTCCCCTTGTCGATTCGATACACGATCGTCCCGATCCCGATGCCGGTCACTTGCTGGTGGTCCATGAACACCTTCGCCCCTAGAATGGCCAACCCCCGGTCCGTTCCCGCCACCAACTCGTCAAACGTCAGATCAGCCTTCCCCGGCGCCAGCGCGAGATTCGGCGTGTGCTGCAGCGGCACGTACAGCGCATCCTGCACGTCGGCGCACCCGTGCGATCGCACCGGCCGCCCGTGCGTGGCCGCCCACGGGGCCAACACCGGTGCCGTCTCCCGCGTCGCCTGGAAGTCGACCACCACGCCCCCATCCACCAGCGTGAACTCCTCGGTCGCGACACCATCGGCATCCCATTTGGCGGTGGCCGCGCCGCCGACCGCCGACCGATTGGCCGTGACGTGCACCGTGGGCGCCGCCACCACGAGCGACCCGAGCATCGCCAGCGGATCGGTGAGGAAGCTCGTCCCGGCGGCGTTGGCCTCGTAGCCAATGGCCCGATCGAGCTCAGTCGCCGTGCCGAGCGTGGCGTCGAGAATCGCGGCCATCGACGCCGCATCGAACACGACGTCGTACCGCCCGAGGTCCACGGGCACGGCGCTCAAGAGATCGATGGCCCGTTTGATCATCACGGGGAGCTGGTCTGGCACCTTGGCCGCGCGCATCATCTCCCACCCCTTGCCGGCGACGGTCAGTCCGTCGGCTGCCACCTGGCTCTGTTGCGCTGTCTTATTTCTGAGCAGAATGTTGAGCTCCCCTTCGCATGCGTACACGGTCTGCTCGGCATAGGCGCCGAGGGTGGAGGCGAACACCTGCTCCCGCTTGTTGCCGGCAAACCTGACCGGCCCGAATGGGCCGATCCAATGGATCTCCCACGGGGCTGGCGCGTCGCGAAGTCGTGACTGAAAGGCGGCGTCGGCAAGCATGGAGAGATAGTCGAGCTGCTCTTCGATCGAGACCACGAACGGATCCAACTCCACCGGCATCGTCCACGCGCCGGTCACCGCCGGCGGGGCCGCGTCGAGTTCGAGCGCTGGCGTCGACGCGATGCGGTTGTCCTTCGCCTGTGTCACCGCCGCCTGGGCCAGTCGGACTGCCTCATCCGGCGTCCACGATGGGCTGCTGGCAAACCCCCACTGGCCGTTGACCAGGGC
>DATMNB010000039.1:0-7435 GCA_035569435.1 Gemmatimonadaceae bacterium | reverse complement strand
CACGCGGCGTCGCGCTGTGCCCGACGTTGGCGGGAAACGAGGCGGGCCCGCTGCGGAACGGCTGGCGGAAGGGGATCGACCCCGATCCGCCCGGCGTGGCGCTGAAACACCGGACGTTTCAGGCGGCGCGGGCGGCGGGCGTGACCATCTGCAATGGGAGCGACGTTGGCGCCTTCCCGCACGGCGACAACGCGCGCGAGCTGGAGTTGCTCGTCGAGTATGGCATGACGCCGGTCGAAGCGCTCCAGGCGGCGACGGTGGTGGATGCCACAGTGCTGCACCTGCCAGATCGCGGCGTCATCGCGCCGGGGCTGCTGGCGGATCTTGTCGCCGTCGATGGCGATCCCACGCGGGACATTCATGTCCTTCACCACATCCACCTGGTCCTGAAGGGTGGCGAGGTCGTTGCGCTCCCATGAAGATGATCGCTCGGTTGTGCATGGTGTGGTCGTTGGCGACGGTCGCCGACGCGCAGGCCCCGAAGCGGCCGATGACGTTCGATGACATTCTCGGGCTTCGGTCGCTCGGCGCGGTCGAGATCGCGCCCGACGGAAAGTCCATCGTGTACGCGGTCAACAGTTGGGAACACGCCGATGTGCCGGTGCGGCGGTCGCACCTGTGGCTCGTCAGCGGGGGTGCCCCGCGCCAACTGACGTTTGGCGAGCGCGGCGAGTCGTCGCCCAAATGGTCGCCCGATGGTCGCACGGTGGCGTTTCTCAGCGCGCGCGGCGCGTCCGAGGAAGGGCAGAAGCCGCAGATCTGGCTCCTGCCGGTCGATGGCGGCGAGGCGCGGCAACTGACGCATGCGCCGGGCGGCGCCGAGGGGTTTGCGTGGTCGCCGGATGGGAGCCAGGTGTCCTATCTGAGTGCGGATTCGGTGCCGCAGCGGCCGCACAGCGATGCGCAGGTGTTCGAGCAGGGCGTGCGGTTCACACATCTGTGGGTGACGACCGTCGCGACGGGGCAGACGCGCGAGGTGGCGCACGGGCCGTACACATTGAGCGCGCTGGCGATTAACGGCGTGCCGCAGTGGTCGCCCGACGGCACGCGGATCGCATTCGTGGCGTCGTCCACGGGGTTGCTGCGCGATCTCCGCGGTACCATCTATGTGGTCACCGTTGCCACGGCGGCGGTGCAGCCGATTGGACCCGAGCTCAGGAGCGCGCCAGTGACGCTCAGCCAGCCGGTGTGGTCCCCGGACGGTCGCACGCTGGCATTCCCCACCTTCCCGCAAAGCGACAGGCTCCAAGGCGACAGCATCCCGCTTCCGATACTCGGCGGCGGGAGTGTCGTGCTGTACGATGTGGCCACGACGCACCAGCGTGTCGTCCGCGATTCGGCGCTCATCGCGACGATTGCGCAGCTGCAATGGACGCCGGATGGCAAGTCGTTGCTGTTCACGTCGACGGACCGGGTCTATCAGGACGTCTTTGCCCTTGACGTTGGCTCGGGGACGTTTCGGCGCCTCACGGACTCATGGATTGTGCGGTCGCTGTCGGTGAGCCGCGATGGCTCGCGGGTGGCCTTTGGGTTGGAAACGCCGACCGCGTCCGCCGACGTCTATGTGAGCGACTTGAAGTTTGGCGCGCCGAAGCGGATGACGACCCTCAATCCGCAGTTGGCGGACGTGGCGCTGGGCGAGACGGAGGTCATCACCTGGCAGAGCGATGGCGGGACCCAGGTGTCGGGGATTCTCCTCAGGCCGGTCGGCTACACGGCGGGGCGGCGATACCCGCTCCTGGTCGAGGAACATGGTGGGCCGACGGGTACGAGTCTCGATGATTTCAAGGCGAGCGTGACGTCACCCGGGCAGGTGTGGGCCGGACGCGGATGGGCGGTGCTCTATCCCAACCCACGCGGGTCCGAGGGGTTTGGCGAGCGGTTCATGCGCGCGAACATCAACGATCTGGGTGGTGGCGACTATCGCGATGTGATGGCTGGTGTCGACGACGTGATTCGACGCGGCGTCGCCGATTCCAGTCGGATGGCGTTCATTGGCTGGAGTTATGGCGGCTACATGACCGCGTGGGTCGTCGGCCACACGTCGCGGTTCAAGGCCGCACGGATGGGGGCTGGGATGTCCGATCTCGTCAGCATGTATGGGACGAGCGAGATCTCCGGGTACATCGGCCTGTTTGAGGGCGGCATGCCCAGTGCGGCGACGTTGGAGATGTACCGCCGGCAGTCGCCGCTCACCTATGCCGATGGCGTGACGACGCCGTTGCTCATCCTGCATGGGGCGAGCGATCCGCGCGTGCCGCCGGGGCAGGCGATCGAGTTCTATCGCGCGTTGCGAGACCGGGGGAAGACGACGGAGTTGGTGCTCTACCCTCGCGAGCAGCACGGGTTCACGGAGTACTATCACCTCCTGGATCGCATGCAGCGTGACTCGGCGTGGATCACCAAGTACACGCTCGGGTCGGCGCCTATCGTACAATGAGATGGTGGTGGATGGCCGTGGCGGCGCCGTGGGTCGCCGCTGCCCAAACGGTCGTGGTCACAGTGCCTGGGAGCGCCACGCCCGTGACCGGACGGGTCCTTGTGTTCGTGACACGCGACAGCGCGCCGGAGCCGAGGTTCCAGGGGGGCGCGCTGGGTGCGAACGCGCCAGTGTTTGCGCGCGACGTCAATCACCTGGCCTCTGGCGGCGCGGTCACGCTCGACCGGACGACGGCAGGCTTTCCCCTGCGGACGTTGGGCGATCTGCCGGCAGGCGAGTACTACGTGCAGGCGCTGCTCAACGTGTACACCGAGTGTCATCGTGCGGACGGGCACACGGTGTGGGTGCATCTGGACCAGTGGGAAGGGCAGCAGATGGCGTCATCGCCCGGGAATCGCGTGAGTCCCGTGCGGAGGGTGCGACTGGGGCCGGGGACCGTCGTCCATCTCGAGTTGACGCAGGTCATCCCGCCGGTCACCGTGCCGGCGGATACCAAGTGGGTGCGGCACGTCAGGATCCAGAGCACGCTGCTGACCAGGTTCTGGGGGCGCCCCATGTATCTGGGCGCGGTCGTGCTGCTGCCCAAGGACTATGACGCCCACCCGGATGTCTCCTATCCCGTCGACTATGAGCAGGATCACTTCAGTCTGGCGGCGCCCTATCACTTTCAGGCTGAGCCGCCCGAAATGGTCGACTCGTCGACGGCAGGGCATCGGGCGTGGATCATCAACATGCGCCGGGGCGAGGGGTATCGGCTGTACCAGGATTGGAGCGGTGACAACTTTCCGCGGATGCTCATGGTGACGTTCCTGCATCCGACGCCGTACTACGACGACTCGTACGCGGTCAATTCGGCCAACAACGGGCCGTACGGCTATGCGATCATGCAGGAGCTGATCCCGTACATCGAGTCGCAGTTCCGGATCATTCGGCAGCCGTACGCGCGGGTGCTGAGCGGCGGCTCAACGGGCGGGTGGGAGTCGTTGGCGCTTCTGGTGCAGCATCCGGCGTTTTTTGGCGGGGCGTGGGTGTACTACCCCGATCCGATCGACTTTCATCGATGGGCGTTGGTGGACATCTATCGGGACGACAATGCGTTTACCGTGCCGGGCTCGCCGTGGCTCGTGCCGGAGCGTCCGATGATGCGGACGCCGGACGGCCAGGTCATGCTCACCGAGCGTCAAGAGGGGCAGCTCGAGGCGGTGCTCGGGACGCACGGGCGCTCGGGTGAGCAGCAAGAGGCGTGGGAAGCGGTGTACGGGCCGGTGGGCGCCGACGGCTATCCTGTGCCCCTTTGGGACAAGCGCACGGGTGCTGTCGATCATCGGGTCGCGGAGTACATGCGTGAGCAGGGCTACGATTTGACGTCGTTTCTGCGCGCGCAGTGGTCGGTGCTCGGGCCGCAGCTGCTTGGCAAGTTGCACGTCTACGTTGGCGACATGGATCATTTCTATCTGAACCTCGCCGTGTACAAGCTCGACGAGTTTCTCAGCTCGACGCGCGATCCGCACGACAGTGTCTCGGTGCAGTACGGCCGGCCGCTCAAAGGGCATGGGCAACGGCCGACGACGACCGGGGACATGTTGCGGTGGATGGCCGACGAGATCACGATGCACGCCCCTTCCCGACAGGCGAGTGACGCATGGCGATATCACTGAAGACGTATACGATCCTCTCGACGACGGTCACCGGCGTGCTGGCGATCGCTGCGTTTACGCGGGCCACGGCGAAGCCGCGGTTCGCCGAGATCGATGTGGAGCGGATCAACATCGTCGAGGCGGACGGGCGGGTGCGCATGACGATCTCCAACGCCGAGCGGTCGCCGGGGTGGGTCTTTCGCGGCACCGCGGTGCCGGGGCGGCCCAAGCAGGCGGGGATGATCTTCTATAACGACGAAGGCGAGGAGAACGGCGGGCTCATTTTCGGCGGGAAGAAGGTCGGCGGGAAGGCCGAATCGTTTGGGCATCTGTCGTTTGATCAGTACGACGAGGATCAGGATCTGACGTTGGATTACCAGGAAGAGGCGGGGATGCGGAAGGCGGGGATCGGGTTCTTTGATCGGCCGGATACGCCGATCATGGAGCTCATCGACAAGCAAAAAGCGATTGCCGCGCAGCCCGATGGGCCGGTGAAGGACTCGGCGATGCAGGCGTTGCGGGCTGGGTACGCCAATCGACTGTTCGTCGGGCGGGACAAACAGAAGACGGCCATCGTGCAGCTGTCCGACGCGTCCAATCGGCCGCGGCTTCGGCTCACGGTCGACTCAGCTGGGGCGGCGGCGGTCGAGTTTCTCGATGAGAGTGGGAAGGTGACGCGGCGGTTGAGTGGGCAGTGATGGTTCGGAGCGGACTTCGGGCGCCGGGCTACGCTGACGGTGGGCCGCACGCCGCGGCGCGGCGGAGGAGTAAGTCGCGCTCGCGGACGTTCCGAGTCAGGGAGGCGGCGCGCTTGAATTCGGTGCGGGCCTCGTCGTGGCGACCGAGTTTGGAGAGGAGGTCGCCGCGGACGGCGGAGAGGAGGTGGTAGGTCTTGAGTGAGGGCTCGGAGGTGAGGCGATCGACGAGCTCGAGGCCGGCGGCGGGGCCGAAGGCCATGGAGAGGGCGACGGCGCGGTTCAAGTCGACGACGGGGGAGGGGGCCAACTGGGCGAGGGCGTCGTAGAGGGCGGCGATGCGGGGCCAGTCGGTGGCATCGGCTGTGGGGGCGCGGGCGTGGCAGGCGGCGATCGCGGCTTGGAGGGCGTAGGGGCCGAGGGTGCCGCCGAGGGATTCGGCGCGGTCGAGTGCAGCCAGGCCGCGGCGCACCAGGACGCCGTCCCAGCGTGCGCGGTCCTGGTCGAGCAACAGGACGGGCTCGCCTGTCGGGCCGGTTCTCGCGTTGGCGCGCGAGGCTTGGATTTCCATCAAGGCCACCAGGCCGTGGACTTCGGGCTCGTGCGCGGCGAGCTCGGCCAAGATGCGGCCCAATCGAAGGGCATCCTCGCAGAGGGCAGGGCGCATCCAGTCGTCGCCGGCGGTGGCGGCGTAGCCCTCGTTGAAGACGAGGTAGATGACTTCCAGGACCGAGGCCAGACGAGGGGCGAGGTCGGCGCCGCGCGGGACCTCGAATGGGACATGCGCCTCGGCGAGGGTGCGCTTGGCGCGCACGATGCGCTGCGCGACTGTCGACTCGGGAACGAGAAAGGCGCGGGCGATTTCGTCGGTGGTCAGGCCGCCCAGGAGACGGAGGGTGAGGGCCACGCGCGCATCGGCGGAGAGGACCGGGTGACAGGCCGTGAACATGAGTCGCAACAGGTCGTCACCGACGTCATCGTCGATGGCGGCGTCGAGATCGGGCACCGCGCGCGCGTCGAGGTCGCGGCCCAACTCTTCGTGCTTGCGTTGCAGCCGCTTGTCGCGGCGGAGCAGGTCGATCGCCCGGTGCTTGGCGGTGGCCATGAGCCAGGCTCCGGGTTTGTCCGGCACGCCTGACTCGGGCCAGCGCTCGAGGGCGATGACGAGGGCATCCTGCGCCAGATCCTCGGCGATCCCCACGTCGCCCACCATGCGCGCGAGGCCGGCGATCAGTCTGGCGGATTCGATCCGCCAGACTGCGTCGATCGCGCGATGCACATCCGGCTGCGTCACGCCGTGGCGGCCGCCTGCACGTCGGCTGGAAAGTCGGCGAGCTCCATCACCTGGCGGATCTCGATCACCTCGTTGTCCGACCCGGGGCACCGCGAGGCCCACTCGATGGCCTCCGCCTTGGACTTGACCTGGATCATCCAGTAGCCGCCGAGCACTTCCTTGGCCTCGGCGAATGGGCCGTCGATCACTTTGGGTTTGCCGCTCTTGAAGGAGACGCGAGCGCCCATCGATGGCGGGTGCAGCCCATCGAGGGCCAGCAGGACGCCGGCCTTCTTGAGGGATTCGTTGTACTTGGTCATGGCCGACACGGCCTTGGCGTCGGGGAAGGTGCCCGGCGCCGCCATCTCGTAGCCCTTGGGGATCATGAGCATCATGAAGCGCATGGGCTCACGCCTCCTTCTGGTCAGCGGGCGGGCCGTCGTAGAGCGGGCGGATCTCGGACTCGCCGTCGCCCGCGACCTCGAGAAAGCGCTTGGCCATCTCGATGGCTTCGGCCAGTGAGTCGTACTGGACGATGGCGAGACCCCCGATCACTTCCTTGCTCTCGGCGAAGGGTCCGTCGGTCACCTTGACCTTGCTGTTGGTCCGCCGGACGCGGACGCCCGCCGAGCTCGGCTGGCAGCCTTCCGCGGAGAGGAGCGCGCCGGTTTTCGCAATCTCCGCAAGGAACTTCTCCATCCTGGCAATTTCTTGCTCGGTTGGGGGCAAGCCGCGCTCGCTCTTATCGTCGGCGGGCTTGTACAGCATCAGATATCGCATGGGTGGTACCTCCTTGTGCCCTTACGACGAATGCGGAGGCCCCGGATCGACATGCAGGACGGTCATCATTCCGGACCCCAGGTGCTCGGCAATATGGCAGTGCAACATCCAGGCACCAGGGTTGGAGGCGTCAATCAGGAGGTCAACGGTCTGGCCGACGGGGATGATCGCGGTGTCCTTCCAGACGAGGTTCTTCGTCGGGACGCCGTCGCGCGAGACGACGAGCATGCGTTGGCCATGCAGGTGAATCGGGTGCTGCATGGGGTGGAACGACTTGGGGTCGTTGAAGATCCGCAGCTTGACGACCGACCCGCGCGGGGCGTGCCAGTCGATGTCCATGTTCTCTTTGCCTGACGCATTGTCACGGATGATCCAGCGGACCTGGTCGCTGGTCGAGAGCCAGTTCATCTCCGGCATGGCATCGTTCCATTCGACCGGGACGAAGTAGGCCGTGTCGACACTCATGAACTGGACTGTGGCCAGCGGGAGGCCGTTGGTTTGTACCGTCAGCGTGAAGGTCTTGTCGGGCGGTCGGTTGAAGGCCGCGCGGTAGCGGTCGATGTCGCGCGTCACCGCGTCGTTGTGGCGGAACGTCGAGAACTGTTTGGCG
>DATMNB010000038.1:0-31335 GCA_035569435.1 Gemmatimonadaceae bacterium | reverse complement strand
GCGGTGGCGGAGCGGACGGGGGCGGTCGATGTGTTGGTAACGACTGTCAAGCGGGCGGCGGCGACGACCGAGCTGATTTTACCGGGGACGGTGCAGCCGTTGCACGAGGCGTCGGTGTACGCGCAGACCAGCGGGTATGTCACGCGGTGGTATGCGGACATGGGGGCGCGCGTCAAACCCGGGCAGGTGATGGCGGTGATCGCGACGCCAGAGGTCGATCAGGAACTCGCCTCGGCGCGGGCGCAGTTGGCGCGGGTGCAGGCGACGTTGGTGCTCGATAAGGCCAATCTCGATCGGTGGGTGGCGCTCGAGCGGGATAGTGCGGTGTCCAAAGAAGAGTTGGACCAGCATCAGTCGGCGTATGACAACTCGAACGCCGCCGTGACGGCGGCTCGGGCCGACGTCGAGCGCTTTGCGGCGTTGCAGAATTTCGCGCGGATCGTGGCGCCGTTTGGGGGCGTGGTGACGTCGCGGACGCTCGACGTCGGGACGTATGTCACGCCGCCGGGGGTCAGCACGGCGACGTCTGTTGGTGGGCAGAATGCGTCGACGATCAATAAGGGGCTGTACTCGTTGGCGCAGGTGGATACGGTGCGGTTGTTGGTTGAGGTGCCGCAGACGTATGCCGAGGGGATCAAGGACGGGCAGACGGTTGACGTGACGGTGCAGGAGCGGCCGAATCGGGTGTTCAAAGGGATCGTGAGTCGGACGGCGGGGGCGTTGGATCCGGCGTCGAGGACGTTGCTCACTGAGGTGCGGATTCCGAATAAGGACGGGGCGTTGGTCGCCGGGCTGTACGCTGAGGCGCACTTTCACGCGGATCGCGTGGTCGCGCCGTTGGTGGTGACTGCCAGTGCGTTGGTGACGCGGTCGGATGGGATCCAGGTCGTCGAGGTGCGGCCGACGGGGGCGCATTATCAGCATGTTGCGCTGGGACGGGATTATGGGGCCACCGTCGAGCTGACGGATGGGGCCACCGAGGGGGACACGGTCGTCGTGAATCCGTCCGACGATGTGATCGAGGGGGCCAAGCTCCATGTCTTGCCGCCGCCTCCGGCGCCGGAGCATTAGCAACTAACGACTACCTACCAACAACGCGATCGTTAGGGCGCGTTCTAGGTAGGTAGGCGACTGCGTCGCCTACCTACCAAACCTTCCGGTCAGCTCCGCTGTACCCAAGACGTGACCCTGAATCGCAGTGAGAAACGCGTCGCGCTTGAGGCCGGGCTTGAGAGCATCCGGGGCGAGGTCGAGCGCGTAGAGCGTGAAGACGTAGTGGTGGGGGGGATCCCCTGGCGGCGGGCAGGGGCCGTCGTAGGCGGCGCGGCCCCAGGAATTCTTGCCTTCGCGTGGGATCGGTGCGCCGGCGGCCAGGCTCGTCTTGGCGGGGTCGATGCCGTAGGCGATCCAGTGGGTCCATCCGGAGCCGTGACCGGCGTCGGGGTCGAAGACCACGAGGGCCAGACTGCGGGCGTTTTGTGGGGCGCCGCTCCAGGCGAGGGCCGGGGCGATGTTGCGGCCGGTGCAGCCGCCGCGGTTGTAAGCGAGCTGAGCCGGAAGTAGGGCGCCGTTCTCAAACTGGGGGGAGGAGAGCTGAAACATTACCAGTAAGAGTAGAGGTAGGGCTGGGAGCATGGGGAGGAACCTCTGCTGGGCTCGGTTGTAGGAAGGGGCTTCATGTCGACAGAACTAGCGGGCAAGATCGGGGCGCTGGCCCCACTCCTCTCACGGAGTGTCGACAGCGAGCTCCCTGAGCGTGAACTCCGCGCGCTGCTGGCGGACCTCACGCGCGAGGCGAGGAGGCTCGGGCTCCACGTCGAGCAACTGTTGATCATGCTCAAGGCCGCGAGCGCGCGTCGGTCGATGCGCGCGGGTGACCACGACGAGCGTCGGCGTCGAGAGCGGCTCGTCTCACTCTGCATCGCGGCGTACTACTCCGCTCCACGGCCGGCGTAGACGCACAGATCCCCCAGCCCCATCTTCGTTCGGTGCTGAAAACAACGCTCGGTTGGATTCTCGGTGTCCTGGCCGTGGTCGGTCCAGCGGCGGGGGGCCTCCAGGCGCAGTATTTCGGCCAGAACCAGGTTATTTACCACACGTTCGACTTCCGCGAAATGCACACGGCGCATTTCGACATCTATTTCTACCCCGCGGAGTCGCTGGCCACGGCTGACGCGGCCCGGATGGCGGAACGGTGGTATGCGCGGCACGCGGCGACCATGCGGGACACGTTCCCGCGCAAGCCGATCGTGTTCTACGCCGACTTTGCGGCCTTTCAGCAGAACAACATCGTGCAGGGGATCGGCCAGGGGACGGGCGGCGTGACTGAGCCGATCCGGAGTCGGGCGATTCTGCCGTTTACGGGGGTGTACGCCGAGAATAATCACGTGCTCGGGCACGAGCTCGTGCACGTGTTTCAGTTTGACATCGCCAACGCGCAGAAAGGGCCGGGGCTGGCGGCGATGGACCGGCTGCCGCAATGGCTCATCGAGGGGATGGCCGAGTACATGTCGCTCGGGCGGAACGACGTGAACACGGCGATGTGGCTGCGCGATGCCGCGCTGCGCAATGATCTGCCGACGATTCGGCAGCTCGGCCGGGACCGCCGGTACTTCCCGTACCGGTACGGCGAGGCGCTATGGGCGTACATCGGTGGGCGGTGGGGCGACGAGGTCATCCCGAGTCTCTATCGCGCGGCGCTCCGGGGCGGGCTCGAGCCCGCGGTGCGCACCGTGTTGGGGCTCACGACGGACTCGCTCTCCAAGGCGTGGCGGGCGTCGATCATGAGTCAGTATCTCCCGACGATGGCTGGCCGAGTGCGGCCGGAGGTCGTCGGTACGCGGCTGCTCAAGCCGTTCAGCAAGTATGGTGACTTTGATGTGTCGCCGGTGCTGAGCCCGGACGGGAAGCTGGTGGCGTTCTACACGCAGCGCGGCGTGTTCGAGATCGATCTCTACGTCGCGGATGCCGTGACGGGGCGCATCGTGCGGAAGCTCACGAGCCCCAACCGGGATCTGCACTTCGACGCCCTCAACTTTATCAACTCCGCTGGTGCCTGGTCGCCCGATGGGCGCAAGCTGGCGGTGCCGGTGTTCAAGGAAGGCCGGAACGAGATCAACATCTACGACGTCCGGTCGGGGCACGTCGAGCGGACGATCAAGCTCGAGGACGTCTACGGCATCAACGATGTGGCCTGGGGTCCGAATGGCCAGATGATCATCGCTGGGCAGCACGGCGGGATCGTCGACCTCTACCTGTACAATGTGAAGAGCGGCCGAACCGAGCAGCTGACCCACAGCCGGTACGCCAAGCTCCAGCCGACGTGGTCGCCCGACGGGCGCTACATCGCGTTTGCCACGGACAGCGGTCCGGGGGGGGGCACGAATTTCGACACGCTGGCGTTTGCGCCGATGCGCATCGCGCTCATGGACATGATGTCGCACACGACGCAGGTGTTGCCGCTGTTCACTGGGGCCAAGCACATCAACCCGCAGTTCTCGCCCGATGGGACGCAGTTGTACTTCGTCTCGGACCGCGGAGGGTTCGACGACATTTATCGGGTGACGCTGGCGACGGGCGACGTCGCGCAGATGACGAACCTGGCCACGGGGGTGAGTGGGATCACGTCGTTGTCGCCGACGCTATCGGTCGCCGCGGTCAACGGCCGGATGATGTTCACGGTGTTCGAGCACGGTGGGTATGCGCTGCACCGGATCGACGCGGGGGATCGGCCGGGGATTCCGGTGGTGGCGGCGGACACGGCTGGGACATCGGCGGCGACGGCCGCTGGGGTGTTGCCGCCGCCCGACGTGCCCGGCGGTGGCGCGGTGACGGCGCGTCTCGACAACCCGGTGGCGGGACTGCCCGGGTCGACGGTGTTTCCGACGGGGCCGTACGACCGGAAGTTCGCGCTCGAGCAGATCGGCGGCGGGGTCGGGGTGGGGATTGGTGGTGGCGGCGGGTATTACGGCGGGTATGGATACGGGAGCGGGGCGTATGGTGCCGGGGGGCTCACGGCGGTGTTTGGCGACGTGCTCGAGAACAATCAGTTCATCGCGTCGGTGGGCGGGGCGGGAGACATTCAGGATTTCGGCGGGTCGGTCACGTATATCAACCTCTCGCATCGTTGGAATTACGGGCTGACACTCTCACACACCCCTCTGTTGACGGGCGGGACCAGCCTCTTTGACAGCTCGGGCGTGCAGCGGTTCGACTACATCATGGAGACGGTGTACGACGAGGGCGCGCAGGCCTTTGCGCAGTATCCGTTCTCGCCGGTGCATCGCGTCGAGTTCAGCGCGTCGTACGACTACATCCATTACCAGTTGCGGCGCGACGCGTACACGATCGATGCCGCGGGGAACTACACGCTCGTCGCGCAGGGGCAGAAGCTGCAGGCGCCGCCTGGGCTGAGTCTGGCGTCGGTCGGGGTGGCGTTTGTCGGCGACTACTCGACGTTTGGCCTCACGTCACCGGTGGCTGGGGCGCGTTATCGGTTTGGGGTGTCGCCCTACATCGGCAACGTGCAGTTCATGCAGGTGACGGCGGATTACCGGCACTACTTTCTGGCGAACCCGGTCACGTTTGCGTTCCGGGCCATCCACTACGGGCGGTACGGCAAGGATGCCGAGAGCATCTATCCGTACTACCTCGGCGATCCGTATCTCGACTTTGTGCGGGGGTACGATCCCAACTCGTTCAGTCCACGGGAATGTCCCACGACCGGAACGGGCTGCCCGGCGTTTGACCGGCTGGTCGGGAGCAAGATCGCGGCGACGAACTTTGAGATCCGCGTGCCGGTGCTGGGGGTGTCGCAATACGGGCTGATCAACTTCCCGTATTTGCCGATGGAAGTGGCGCCGTTTGTTGACGCCGGGGTGGCGTGGGCCAACGGGTCGCCGCCGACGTTCAAGCTGTCGGAGAACAGCACGGCGCGGGAGCCAGTGATCTCGAGCGGCGTCAGCATCCGCGTGAATTTGCTCGGCTATCTTGTTGGTGAGGTGTATGCGGCGTACCCGTGGATGCGGCCCGGGGCCGGATGGCAGTATGGATTCCAGCTCTTGCCGGGCTGGTAACGGACAGTAGAGGAGAATGCATCATGGCGAAGCCGACCGATGATCACTTGCGGGCGACACTGACGCCCGAGCAGTACCGCGTGACACAGCATGAGGGAACGGAGCCGCCGTTTCGGAATGCGTACTGGGACAACCACGCGGCGGGGATCTACGTGGATGTCGTGTCCGGGGAGCCGTTGTTCAGCTCCCTCGACAAGTTCGATTCGGGGACGGGGTGGCCGAGCTTCACTCGACCGATCGATCAGACGCATGTTCGCACCAAGACGGATCGCACGCTGGGGATGCAGCGCACCGAGGTGCGCTCGACGGAAGGAGATTCGCATCTCGGGCATTTGTTTGACGATGGGCCGGCGCCGACCGGACAGCGGTATTGCATGAACTCGGCGTCGTTGCGGTTCATCCCCGTGGCTCGGCTCGAGGCCGAGGGGTATGGGCAGTATTTACCTCTATTTGAGGCGAAGTAATGCGTCTTGTCGTTCTCGGTCTGGTGGTGGCCGCCGGTACACTGCACGGACAGCAGCCGTCCTACGATCCATCGCGCATCACGATGGATCGACTGTTTCATACGCGGGACTTCTACGGCGGGCCGGAGGCGCCGGTCAAGTGGATGGCGCACGGTGCGGCGTACACGACGATCGAGGACCGGTCCATCGTGCGGTACGACGCGGCGGCGGGGACGCGCACGGTCATGGTACCGGCGGAGCGGCTCGTGCCGAGTGGGGATTCGGCGCCGTTGGACCTCGATGCGTTCTCGTGGTCGAGCGATGGGCGCAAAGCGTTGCTGTTCACGAACACGGCGCGGGTGTGGCGGGAGAACACGCGGGGCGACTACTGGGTGTATGACGTCGGCGCGAAGACGCTCAGCAAGCTAGGGGGGCCGAGCGCGGCGCCGTCGACGCTCATGTTCGCCAAGTTCTCGCCCGATGGCGGGCGGGTGGCGTATGTGCGGGAGCACAACCTCTACGTCGAGGATCTGGCGACGCACGCGATCACGGCACTCACGACCGATGGGTCGGTGACGACGATCAACGGGACGTTTGACTGGGTGTACGAGGAAGAGCTCAATGACCGGGACGGGTTTCGGTGGAGCCCGGACGGGACGGCGATCGCGTACTGGCAGCTCGATGCGTCGGGGGTGCGCGATTTCAATCTGATCGATGACACCGATTCACTGTATTCGTTTGTGGTGCCCGTGCAGTTTCCTGTCGCGGGGTCGACGAATTCGGCGGCGCGCGTCGGGGTGGTGAGTGCGCGGGGTGGGGCGACGACGTGGATGGCGGTGCCCGGGGATGCGCGGAACAACTACATCCCTCGAATGGAGTGGGCCAATGGATCGGATGCGGTGATCCTACAGCACATGAATCGGCTGCAGAACACGAACGAGGTCGTGCTGGGCGACGCGCACACGGGCGCGGTGCGCACCGTGTTGACGGAGCATGATTCGAGCGCGTGGGTCGACGTGGTCGATGACGTGCGGTGGCTGGACCACGGGAAGCAGTTCACGTGGGTGAGCGACCGGGACGGGTGGCGGCGACTGTACATCGTGCCGCGCACGGGTGGCGCGGCGCGGGCGGTCACGCCGGCGGGGGCGGATCTGGCGAACCCGGAGTCGGCGTTTGGGGCGCCGTTTACCGTGGGCATCGATACGGTTGGTGGGTGGATCTATTACCTGGCGTCGCCGACGAATCCGACGCAGGTCTATCTGTATCGCGTGCGGGTGAACGGGAAGGGCGCGGCGGAGCGGGTGACGCCGGCGGCGGAGCCCGGGGTGCACGAGTACACGCTGTCGCCGGACGCGCGGTTTGCGATTCATCACTGGTCGTCGTTTGGGGTGCCGCCGGTGACGGAGGTGGTCGCGTTGCCGGGGCACACGGTGGTGCGGACGATTCGGAGCGAGGCGGAGGTGGCGGCGAACGTGCGCAAGTTGGCGCGGACGCCGGTCGAGTTCTTCACGGTCGACAATGGGGCGGGGGCGACGCTCAGGGCGTGGATGATGAAGCCGCCGGCGTTCGATTCCACCAAGAAGTATCCGGTGTTGTTCACGGTGTATGGCGGGCCGGCGCAGCAGACGGTGCTCGATCAATGGGGCGGGTATGACTACCTCATGAACGTCATGCTCAGTGAGGAGGGGTACATCGTCGTGTCGGTTGACAATCGCGGGACGCCGGCGCCGCTCGGGCGGGCGTGGCGGAAGGCGATTTACAAGCAGGTGAGCGTCGTGGAGACGGCCGATCAGGCGGCGGCACTGCAGGCGATTGTGCGGCGGCCGTATGTCGATGCGACGCGGGTGGGGATTTGGGGGTGGAGTAACGGGGGGACGATGACGCTCAACATGTTGTTCCGGAAGCCGGAGTTGTACCACATGGGGATGGCGGTGGCGCCGGTGACGGACTTCCGGTATTACGACACGATTTATAGCGAGCGGTATCTGGGGTTGCCCGAGGACAATCCGGACGCGTACAAGGCGGCGTCGCCGATCACGTTTGCTGACGGGTTGAAGGGGGATCTGTTGCTGGTGCACGGGTCGGGGGATGACAACGTGCATTATCAGAACAGCGAGGCGTTGATCAATGCGTTGGTGGCGGCGGATAAGCCGTTCACGATGATGGATTATCCCAATCGGACGCATTGCATCTGCGAGGGGGCGGGGACGTCGCGACATCTGTTTACGCTGTTGTGGACGTACCTGCACCAACATCTGCCGCCTGGGCCGAGGGTTTCGACGGCATCCCGTTGACATTCGGGGTTTGTTCGGGCATTCTATGGCATGCAGGATTTGCCTCTTCGGAAGGCCGCCACGGCGGCCAGCGGTCGCCTTGGCGAGCCCGCCCTTCGGGCGGGGTTGTCGTTGGACCAGAAGTTGGCCGTGCTCATGTCGATGGCGACGGACGACTATGACGGGGCCGGGTTGCCGCCGCGGTTGCGGCATACGAAAGACGTGGGGGCGTTACGGCCGCTGAACATCCGGAACGTGCGGGCGGGGGCGGGGCGGCGGACGGCGTTGTTGCGCATCCTCATGACCAATGCGTGCAGTTTCAACTGTCACTACTGTCCCATGCGGCGGGATCGGGAGATGCCGCGGACGTTGCTCAAGCCTGAGGAGTTGGTTCGGATTTTTCTTGGGGCGCGGGCGCGGGGTTGGTGTGAGGGGTTGTTCATCACGACGGGCATCCCAGGGCGGCCGGTCAAGGTCATCGATGATCTGATTACGGTGTTGGAGTTGCTGCGGGTGCGGCATCGGTTTGACGGGTATGTGCATGTCAAAATGCCGCCGGGTGGGGAGGCGGGGCAGATCGAGCGGTTGACGGCGTTGGCGAGTCGGGTGTCGATCAATCTCGAGACGCCGTGTGGGGCGACCTTATCCGAGATTGCGCCGGAGAAGAGTTTGCCGACGACGCTGGTGAGTCTCGAGCGGGTGCGGCGGCAGGTGAATGCGGCGCGGGAGCTCGAGCGGGACGGGCGGCCGAGGAATGCGCGGAGGCCGGAGGGGACGGCGGGGATGACGATGCAGTTCGTCGTGGGGGCCACGGCGGATGATGATCGGGCGATTCTCTCGCGCGTGACCTCGCTATACGCTGGTGGCGGGATTCATCACGCGCATTTTAGTGCGTTTCGGCCGATTCGGGATACGCCGATGGAGCATGTGCGGGCTACGCCGGCGTTGCGGGAGCATCGGTTGTATCAGGTCGATTATCTGGTGCGGCAGTATGGGTTTGCGGGGGAGGAGATTGTGTTTGGGGCTGACGGGAATTTGCCGTTGGCGCATGATCCGAAAACCGCGTGGGCGTTGGCGCATCCGGAGCGGTTTCCGGTCGAGGTACGTACCGCTTCGTTCGAGGAGTTGCTGCGCGTGCCGGGGGTGGGGCCGGGGTCGGCGCGGCGGATTGTCCGGGAGCGGACGTCGACTCGGGTCAGGGATCTCGCGGATTTGCGGCGGTTTGGGGTCGTGACGACTCGGGCTGTTGGCTTTGTCTCCGTAGGGGGGAGGCGGTTGGCGCGCGAGAGATATGCGGAGCAGTTGGGGTTCTGGCGGGCCGAGGAGGACGTGGGGGCCGCGGTGCGGGCCTATGAGGTGAGTCCGGGGACGTTTCGGTAGGTTGGGCGGGCATCGGGGCGCGCGGGTCGGGGGGAGCACCCCCTGTCCGGCGCTTGATGGCGCCAGGCGGCCTACGGCCGCTTGGTTGGCGCCAAAACGCTGCCGTTCAGGGGGTGCTCCCCCCTCCCCTGGTGCATCGGTCGGGGTGGGGCAACCTGCGGGCGAACTGCAAAACCGCCGCGGGCTAACTGCAAACTCCCAGGGCTAACTACATCAGCGCAGTTTGACGTAATACAAGTACTCCGTGGTCCGATCCGCGACATACGTGCGTTGGTCGGCGCGGTAGCGGGCGTAGTCTTGGGCGACGCGGCGGTACGTGCGGGGGCGGCCGTGATCCTTGAAGAGGCGCGCGATGTCGTCCTCGGGGATGAGGCCTTCGTTGTTGTAGCTCAGGACGACGTGGGCCGCGTTGGCGCGGGTGAGGAGGTCGTCGAGGGCGGCGACGCACGTGTCGCGGACGGACCAGCGGGATTGTTGGGTGGTGGTGTCGATCAGACCTGTCTTGCCGCGGAGGGCGGGGGGGTCGTCGGCGAACCAGCCGCGGGCGATGAGCTCGGGGACGTGGTAGTAGCCGCCGTACTGGCGGCTGTTGTAGGGAGGGTCGAGATAGAGGAGGTCGAAGGGGCCCAATGCATCTAACAGCTGGTTGACGTCGCCCTTGTGGGCTTCGCAGGTGCGGCCGGAGTTGACGGTCAGGTCGGGGAGGGTCAGGCGCAGCGGGCGGCGAGCGTTGGGTTGCCAGCGCTTCAAGAACGCGGCGTAGACGCCGGCGGTGTTGGCGACGGCGTCGGCGGCTTCGATCAGGGTGGCCAGCAGGATGTAGTACTCGTGTTCCGTCACGCGGGACGCGACGTGCCAGTCGTGGAGCGTGTGGCGGATGGCGTCGATGCGCTCGGCGTTGGCGCGCGTGAAGTACATGCGCGATTCGGCGGGGGCGTCGAGTGGGGCGCTGAAGTGGGTCGTGATGAAGGACGTGCGTGGTGGAACCGCTGACTCCAGGTGGCGGAGGACGGAGGCGAGAGGACTCGCGGGCGTCGAGGCGTCCAGCGTGATCTCGCCCGCCAGGCCGTCGAACGTCGGGTAGGCGTCGGCGACGACGTAGGCGCGTTGCAGGACGTAGCTGTACGTCATGATGTCGCAGCCGACGACATCGAAGCCGGCCGACTTGAGGTGGCTCCCGACGGCTGCCGTGCCGGCGAAGGCGTCGAGAGCGCGGCCGCGGGCGATACGGCGCCCGCGGAGGAAGTTGCGGATGAACGGGAGGAGTTTCGTTTTGTTGCCGATATACCTCACGGCGTGAGTATATCGGCCATGCCCGTCATCCGCAGCGTGGCATCATGCGCAGTGCGACATCGCGAGCGCGCCGAACGGTGTGATGCCGGTGAGGTGTGGTTTGCCCATCAACGCCGAGAGGAGGCGCTCACGGGCGCGGCGCACCTTGGCATAGAGGCGGTAGATCAGGAGATCGACGTCGTTTGGGAGGTCGGCGCGTAGCGTGGCGCGGAACAGGTCCTCGAGTTGGCAGGAGCGATCGAGGAGGACATGGAGCGGGTCGTTGTCAGGTGGGGGAGCCGGGAGCAGGTCCTCGTCGAACACCAGCTCGCGGGACTCGGTGTACAGGACGGTTTGGAGCTCGGTGGCAAATAGACGGTGGACGCCAGCGAGGGCGTCGCAGAGGATGCGGATCGTGCGGTCGGGGATCGCTTCGCCAGTGGCGCTATAGGCATCCGCCGTGTCGCGCAGGCGCGAGATAAGGCGGTCGGTGGCGTGTAGGTTGGTGCTCTCTATGGACATACGGAAAGGCCTCCGCGCTGAATCGAACAGAAAAACCCAATGTCAATGCCCGGGTCGTGCGCATCGACGCCCGGGCAGGATGAGCAACCCCTGTGCCTCGATTGGGTTCCTTTTCTTGTACGCCCGGACGGGGTAGGGTGTTGGGTCGAACAGGCCCCTTGTAACAGGCTGTGCACGAGCTTGCTGTCGGTGGGCGCGAGGTGCAGGTTCGGGACCTCACCGGGAGGGACGATGCGGAGACTGCAGATCGGAATGGTCGTTGCGTGTGCCGTGGTTTTGGCCGCGACGACTGGAGTGGCGCGAGGGCAGGATGCGGCCACGACGGTCACCTGCAAAGATGGAACGACCGGTACGGCGGGGCGGGGGGCGTGTTCGCACCATGGCGGCGTCGCGAAAGGGGCGGCGAGTGCGCCGGCTGCCGCAGCGCCGGCGCCAACGGCGTCTACAGCGACGACGGTCACGTGCAAGGACGGGTCGACGGGGACGGCTGGGCGGGGGGCGTGCTCCCATCACGGCGGCGTTGCCAAGGCGATGAGCAGCTCGGCCGGGTCGGTCGCGCCGGCGCCGGCAGCGCCAGCGGCCAAGCCGGCACCCGCGACACCGGCTCCAGCGGCGAAGCCCGCACCAACGACGCCAGCGCCCGCGGCAACGACGCCTGCAGCGAAGACGCCGACGAGTTCGGCTGCCGGGAAGTCCGGGACGTCAGAGACGAGCGACCCGACGGGCGCGATCGCGCAGTGCAAGGACGGGCTCTACTCGCACAGCAAGACGCACACAGGCACGTGCTCACGGCATGGCGGTGTGGCGAAATGGCTCGATGGGACAACTCCTTGAGTGAGGTGCCTGTGCTCGATCAAGTCGTGGCGGCCGTCTCGCAGCGGACCGGGCTTGCGCCCGATAAAGCACGAGAAGCCGTCGATGTCGTGGTGACGGGGATCAAGTCCAAGTTGCCGGCCCCGATCGCGGCGCACATCGATCAGGTCTTGGCAGGCAACTACTCTGGGACCATCGCCGACGTCGAAGTGGCGCTCGGCAAGTATCTGCACCTCGGTTGACGTTGCGAGGTCGTCTCAGAGCAGGGCTTCCGGTTGTCGCGCTGGCGTTGGCTGGGTGTTTTCACGCCGTCGTGACGACCGGGCGCCCCGCGGGGCCCGAGGTCATCCAGCGGCCCTGGGCGAGCGCGTTTCTGTTTGGGCTCGTGCCGCCCGAGATCGTTGACGGCGGAAAGCAGTGCCAGGCCGGCGTCGCGACGGTCGAGACGCAGCACAGCTTTCTCAATTGGCTTGTTGGGGTCGCGACGGTCGGGATCTACACGCCCATGACCATCACGATCACGTGCGCGGGACCGGGTAAGGTCTAGCTGCGGGCGGGCACGCGTCGGGCCTGCGGCAGCGACAGCGCGTCCGCGTTATCCAGCAGCGCCTCGATGGCCGCGGGCGCCAGGGGGCGGGCGAAGTAATAGCCCTGGCCCAACTCGCAGCCCAGCGCGCGGAGCTCGGCCAGTTGCGCGGGGAGCTCGATCCCTTCGGCGATCGTTTGCAGTTTCAGGGTGTCGCCGAGCCCGATGATGGCGCGGGCCAAGGCGGAGTCCGTGAGACCGCTGCCGACGTCGTCGATGAAGGGCTTGGCGATCTTGAGAATGTCGATGGGGAATCGCTTGAGGTAGCTGAGCGACGAGTATCCCGTCCCGAAATCGTCGATCGCCAGGCGCACATGCAAGGCCTTGAGCGCCTTCAAGTGCGTGAGCAGGGTGTCCGTCTGTTGCATGAGGACGCTCTCGGTGATCTCGAGGACGAGCGTCGCCGGATCGAGCGCGCTGTCGGCGAGCGCCGCCTGGACGGCACTGGCCATTCCCGCGTTCTGCAACTGATGCCCCGACACGTTCACGGTCATCGTGAACGGCACGGCTGGCCCATAGCGATCCTGCCACTGCTTGGCCTGGCGGCAGGCCTCGATCAGCACCCATTCGCCGATGGGCACGATCAGCCCGGTGTCCTCGGCCAGGGCGATGAACTCCGCCGGGAGGAGCGTCCCGCGTCGCGGGTGCTCCCAGCGCACGAGGGCCTCCATCCCGGTGATGGTGCCATCGCGGAGTGAGACGATCGGCTGGTAGCGGAGCGCGAGCTCGTTGCGCTCGAGCGCGCGCCGGAGCTCGTTCTCGAGCTCGAGGCGCGCCAGCGTCTCGGCGTGCATGCGGGCCTCAAACACCTCGTAGCGCGCCTTGCCGCGGGCCTTGGCCTGATACATCGCCGTGTCGGCGTTGCGCAGGAGATCGGCCGGCGAGAAATCCTGGTTGGCGATGGCGATCCCGATGCTCGCCGTCACGAACACCTCTTTCCCCTCGACGAGGAACGGCGCGCTCAACGATGCGGTGATCCGCTCGGCCGCGTGTGACGGGGTGACCGTGGCGGCCGGATCCTCGAGCAGGATGGCGAACTCGTCGCCGCCCAGGCGGGCCACGGTGTCGCTCGTGCGCACGGCATCGACCAGCCGGCGGGCGACCACGGCCAGCAGTTGATCGGCTGGGATATGGCCAAAGCTATCGTTGATGGTCTTGAAGTTGTCGAGATCCAGGAACAGCACCGCCACGGGTTGCCGTCCGTAGCGGGAGGTGACGTCGAGGGCGTGCGTGACGCGGTCGAGGAAGAGGGCGCGGTTGGCCAGTCCGGTCAGCGGGTCGTGGAACGCTTGGTGGACGAGCTGCGCCTCGAGTGATTTGCGCTCGGTGATGTCGCGCGTGTTGACGACGACGCCGCGGACCGTGGGTTCGTCCATGAGGTTGGTGCCGACGGCTTCGACGAACATCCAGCGGCCGTCCTGATGCTGGATGCGCCACTCGGTGGGCGCGGTGACACCGGAGCGCGTGACGGCGTCGGCGAGCATGCGGTCGGCCCGTATAGCGTCGTCGGGGTGCAACAGCGAGGCCAGGGGCCGTCCGTCGAGTGTCCCAGAGCCGTAGCCCAGGACGCGGGTGACCGAGGGACTCACGTAGCGAATCGTGCCCCCGCCGGCGGGATCGACGACGGCGATGACGTCGGACGAATGCTGGACGAGGGATCGAAAGCGCGCTTCGTTGTCGCGGGCCGCGCGTTGCGAGACGAGTCGGGCGTTCTCCCGCACGGCGTGAATCTGTCGGGCGACGACGAGCACGGTGAGGGCAATCTCCCCGCTGGCGAGGATCGACCAGGACTGGGTGCGCGCGTGCAGGGCGTCGACCAACAGGAGCGCCGCGCAGAGTGCGAGCGCGGCGTAGGGGAGCGGGCTGAATGGCTGGACGTCCGATCGGTCGTGCTCCTCAGGCGGGTCCGACAACGTGCGCGCAGGGGCGCCGTAGGTGTATGCGCCCCAAATCATCATGGTGTACGCGGCCATGAAGACGATGTCGGTCCAGGCGACGCCCTTGAAGCCGACGTCCTTGAGCACGAGATCGTTGGCCAGGTCGCTCAGCGTATAGAGCAGCAGGCCGCCGAACAGGAGCGCCGGCGCGGCGCGCCGGCCATCGTGGCGGCGGCGGAGCAAGACCGTCGTCAGCCCCGTTAAGAGCAGGATGTCGCCAAGGGGGTAGGCGAGATCGAAGAAGCCGGCGGCCGTGGTCGGGGAGCCGGCGGTGGGGACGAGCACCAGGCGCCAGATCGCCAGGCCGCCGCCCAGGAGGACGGTGATGGCGTCAAAGAAGAATTTGCGGCGTTCCAGGCGGGCGCGGCGTGCCAGCGGGAAGGACAGCAGGCCGGTCACTAGGAGCGGGTAGCCTAGGAGGAACGGCAGGTTGACGAACCACGAGGCGGACCAGTCCACCAGCGGGTAGAGCTGGACGAAAATGAATTTGCAGACGTTGCCCGCGAAGAGGGCGATCCACGTCGCCGAGAGGAGGACGAAGGCACGGCGGAGGCGCGGGTCGGCGGGTCGCGTGGCGGTCAACGCCGAGACCGCGGCGAACATCACGTTCATCGGGACGAACGCGACGTTGGCGACGAACGGGCGCGGCGCGCCCGGGCGGTAGGTGAGGGCCAGCCACACCGGGTACACGACCGCCCAGATGGTCGCCACGATCGAGAGGACCCGGGCGGTTCGTGCGTTGGTTCCGTGCGATGGGCGGGACATTCAATTAAGGACGCCCCGACAGGTCGACACGTGACAGGGCGAACTAGCCGGT
The DNA here is from genome assembly GCA_035569435.1 of Gemmatimonadaceae bacterium. GTDB lineage: Bacteria > Gemmatimonadota > Gemmatimonadetes > Gemmatimonadales > Gemmatimonadaceae > DASRDS01. The sequence goes on along the minus strand of DATMNB010000038.1, from coordinate 16,217 downwards.
CGTTCTGTCCGGTTCGGCCGCACGCCCCAGGGAGACCGAATCGCCGACGACGTCGCGAACATACAGCATTTTAATCGCTACCAATAGGGCTGCGAGGAGGGGAACGGCGACGAGGAGGCCGAGGAACCCGAACGCCAGGGCCATGAGGGCCTGCCACACGATGGTGAGGGCGGGGGGGAGGTCGATCTGGCCCTTCATGAGGACCGGGATCAGGATGTTGGACTCGATGCCCTGGACCACGAGGTAGACCACCAGCACGGACAGCGCTTTCTGCGGCGAATCGAGGAACCCGATGGCGATCGCGGGGATGGCGGCGATGGTTGGGCCGATCGTCGGGACGAACTCGAGGAGGCCGGCGATGACGGCAAGGGCGAGGGCGGCCTTGACGCCGAGCGCGGCGAGCGCGATGCCCCAGAGCACTCCGATCGTGACCATCGCGACGCACTGGGTGAGGAGCCAGCGGCGCATGACGCCGGCCATGCTGCCGAGTACTTCGGCCGCGCGCTCGCGGTGCGGGTGCGGGACGAGATGGAGGAGGCCCTGGTAGTAGAGCTCAGGGTCGACCGCGAGATAGACGGCGATGAACAGGACGAGGAGGAGGTAGATCAGGAGCTCGACGGTCGAGCCGAGGACGCCCAGGGCGTGGCGGGCGAGTTGGGCGGCGCCCGAGGACAGTTGGGAGGAGATGCTCGGCAGCCGGCCGTTGAGCACGGAGGCGACCTTGGCGCCCGCCTCGGGGAGGCGGTCGCGGATTTCTCGGACCTGGTCGGTCAGCGTGGGGGCGAGGGCGGCGCCGACGCCCACCAGGGCGGCAAACGTGGCGGCGACGAGGATGAGGGCGCCCATGGAGCGGGGGATGCGCCATCGGGCCAGGCGGTCGACGCCGGCCGTGAGGGGCAGGCCGAACAGGATGCCGAGGAAGACGAAGATGAGGATCGTGCTGGCGTACCAGAGGCCGATGAGGGCGAACACGACGACGGCGGCGATCATCGAGGCGCGGAGCACATCGCGGGCGGGCCATCTGGTCATGGTCCTGGAGAGGGCAAGGACGAGGCCGGACGAGCGGAGCCGTCGTGGAACACAACATCATGAGCGGACGCTCATGGAGTCGGGGTGACGCCGCGCGAGTCGGATCGTTCATGAGCAATGACCCTTACGTCCAGCGTGATGTCGGTGGCGGGTGTGGTCGTCCTCCTATCGGGGATGCCGGCTACCCATACATCTCCGGCCAAGCCCAAGGGGCCACCCTCGATGGATCAGGTGGCCGAGGGGTACGTGCGGTTGGTGCTCGCCGTCGGGGAGCATGACTCGGACTACGTCGACGCGTACTACGGGCCGCCGTCCTGGAAGGTCGAGGCTGACTCGGCCAAGCTCTCGCTCGAGACGATCCGGGTGCAAGCGAGCTCGCTCTTAGCGGTGCTCGGCACGGCGCCACGGCGGGCGGATGAGTTGACGCGTCTCCGGTACACCTACTTGCAGCGCCAGCTCCAATCGTTGGTGGCCCGGGTCGGGCAGCTCGATGGGCGGCGGCTCACGTTCGATCAGGAGTCGCGAGCGTTGTATGACGCGGTGGCGCCATCGTACGACGAGACGCATTTCAAGCGGATCCTGGATCGGCTCGACCGCAAGCTGCCGGGGACCGGGACGCTGGCCGAGCGGTATGACGTGTTTGAGAAGGGATTTGTCATCCCGGTCGATCGGTTGGATCTGGTGTTTCGGAGAGCCATCGATGAGTGTCGGACACGGACGAGGAAATACATCTCGTTGCCGGACGACGAGCGATTCGCCGTCGAGTTTGTCGCGGGGAAATCCTGGAGCGCGTACAACTGGTACGAGGGGAACAACAAGAGTCTGATCCAGGTCAATACGAGTCTGCCGATCCACATCGATCGGGCGATCGATCTGGCGTGCCACGAGGGGTATCCGGGGCACCATGTGCAGAACGTGCTGGCCGACTCGCGCTTGGCGCGGGACCGGGGGTGGGTCGAGTGGACGGTGGCGCCGTTGTTCAGTCCGCAGTCGCTCATCGCCGAGGGGAGCGCGAACTACGGGATCATGATGGCGTTTCCCGGGACGGAGCGGGAGCAGTTCGAGCATGACGTGCTGTACCCGTTGGCGGGGCTGGACTCGTCGAAGGCGGCGCAGTATGCCGCGGTGCATACGTTGGTGCAGGAGCTGAGCTACGCGGACAACGAAGCGGCGCGCCGCTATCTCAACGGGGACATCGGCGCCGACTCGGCGGTGCGCTGGCTCGAGCGGTACGCGCTCATGTCGCCGGCGCAGGCGCGGCAGCGCGTGGGGTTCTTCGATCAGTATCGGGCGTACGTGATCAACTACAACCTGGGGCAGGACCTGGTGCGGCGGTACGTCGAAGCCAAGGCGGGACCCCGGGCCACGCTCGCGCGGCGGTGGGACGTGTTTCGTGGGTTGATCGAGTCGCCGCGGTTGCCCTCGGGGCTCATGGTCCTGCCGCGGGGCGAGGTGACGGCCGCACGATGATGTGCGGCTCGACCGACATCCCCGGGCGGAGCGGGTGGTCGGGGCCGCAGTCCTTGGTGACGTGGAGACGGACCGGGACGCGCTGGACGATCTTGGTGTAGTTCCCTGTCGCGTTCTCGGGTGGGAGGAGCGCGAACATGGCGCCGGTCGCGGGGCTAAAGCTCTGGACGACCGCTTGGGCGTGGCAGCCCGGATAGGCATCGACCTCGAACTCGACACGCTGGCCGACGCGCATGTTGTTGAGTTGCGTCTCCTTGAAGTTGGCCTCAATGAAGATCCCGGTGTCGGGGACGATCATGAACAAGGTCTGGCCGGACTGCAGGTACTGGCCGGGCTGGACCTGGCGCTGGCCGAGGGTGCCGCTCACCGGGGCGATGATCGTCGTGTAGGACAGCTCGAGGGCCGCGTTGTCGGCCGCGGCTTGGGCGTTGCGGAGGCGGGCCTGGGCGGTACGAACGCCGGCCTGGGCGCCGCTCACGGAGGCGAAGGCGGCCGCCGCCTGGCGCTCGGCGGCGATGAGATCGGCCTGCGCCTGTTGGGCGGCGGCGCGTGCCGCGTCCAGCTGTTGCTCGGAGATGACGTGGTGGGCGGCGAGAGGCTCGTAGCGGGCGAGGTCGGCTGTTGTTTTGGCGACCTGGGCTTCGGCGGCGACGACCTGGGCGTTGGTGGCGGCGTTCTGGCTTTCGGCGGAGCGGACCTGGGCGATGGCCTGACCGATGAGACGGCGGTCGCCGACGGCGGCCTCGGCCGCGGCCAGGTCGGCCTGTGCCTGAGTCAGGTCGTGGCGGTAAGTCGATGGGTCGACCATGACAACGGTGTCGCCCTGGTTCACGTGCTGGTTCTCGTCGAAACGCAGTTGTTCGACGAACCCTGAGACGCGGCTCAGGAGCGGGACGACGTTGGCAGCGAGCTCGGCGTCGTCGGTCGATTCGTGGGACCGGGAGTAGAGAAAGGTCTTGATGCCCCAGATGCCGGCCGCGATCACCGCCAGGACGGTCACGAGGATGGTGACCCGTTTGCGGCGGGGATTTTGGGGCGGCTGCGTGGGCTGTGGTTGAGCCGGCTTCTGTTGTGTGGCCGGCGGGTCGAGGGTCGTGGCCATGCCGTCATTTCCTGGGAGCAAGATCCGCGCTTCGGTCGAGCGCTCCCTCGGTACACATTGTGCCCGCGTCGCGTGCGTGGATCAATACAAGAACAAGTGGTTGATCGCAATTGCGGTCACGCTCGGATCGGTGATAGAGCTGATCGACACGAGCATCGTGAACGTGGCGCTGCCGCACATGAGCGCCAACCTCGGGGCGACGCTCGACGAAGTGACGTGGGTGGCAGTCGGCTACATCCTGTCGTCGGTGATCATCTTGCCGATGACGGGATGGCTGGCGGCGTTCTTTGGCCGGACGCAGTACTACGTGGGCTCGATCGTGATCTTCACGATCTCGAGTTTTTTCTGCGGCGCCGCGCACTCGCTGGTCGGGCTGGTGTTCTGGCGGATCATGCAGGGCGTCGGCGGCGGCGCGCTGATCGCGACGTCGCAGTCGATCCTGTACGAGGCCTTTCCGCCCACCGAGCAGACGTTGGCGGCGGCGGTGTTTGGGATCGGGATGATGCTCGGGCCCGCGATCGGGCCGACGCTCGGCGGCTACATCGTCGACCGGTACGAGTGGCCGTGGATATTCTACATCAACCTGCCGATCGGGTTCATCGCCGCGATTCTGTCGCTGGCGTTCGTCCCGGCAAAGCCCAAGCAGACGACGCTCGGGCCGTTTGATTTTCTGGGGTTCGTGCTGCTCACCATCGGTTTGGGATCGCTGCAGTTCGTGCTCGAGCGCGGGGAGCATTACGATTGGTTCGAGTCGACCCTCATCAGGTGGCTCACCGTGGTCGCCAGCGTTGGACTCGTGGCGTTCATCGTGTGGGAGCTCTACACGGATCATCCGGTGATTCGGCTCCGGCTGCTCAGACACCGCAGTCTGGCGGCGGGTGTGCTGATCATGGCGGGAGTTGGCGTCGCGCTCTACGGGAGCGTGTTCGCGCTGCCGCAGTTGACGCAGAATGTCCTGGGGTACGATGCCACGACCACCGGGCTGGTCATGCTCCCCGGCGCGATCGGGGCGGCGATTGCGATGTTCGCGGTGGCGCGGATCCCGCGCTCGGTCGATCTCCGACTGGTGTCGGCGACTGGGGGTGTGATTCTGGTGATCTCGATGTACATGCATGGGTCCCTCTCGATGCAGATCTCCGAGGGGACGCTGTTCTGGCCGGTCTTCCTGCGGGGGATCGGGGTCGGGTTCATGTTCGTGCCGGTCGCGGCGTCAACGGTGGCGGGCTTGCGAGGGAACGACTTGGCCGAGGGGTCGGCGATGTTCAACCTGTCGCGGCAGCTGGGCGGGAGCTTTGGGCTGGCGTTCCTGGCGACCAAGGTGGCGACCGGGATCGACCTGCATCGGAGCGCGCTCGTGGCGCACGTCGCCGTGGGGGCGCCGCGGACGCAGCGCTATCTGCAGGCGATGGCCGCGGTGGCCCGGGCGCACGGGGCCGACCCGTACACGGCGACGCGGAAGGCCCACGCCATGCTGGACAATATGGTGAACGCGCAGGCCCTGATGCTGACGTACAATCAGATCTTCAAGCTGGTCGGGATCATCGTGGTCTGCATCATCCCGCTGATTCTCTTGCAGCGGAAGCCGACGGGAGGCGCCGGGGCGCCCGCGCATTAAACTTCTCCGCCATGACGACGACAGTTCCGGTCGACATTACCGACCCAGTGAATGCGACGATCCTGGCAGTTTCCGAGGATCGGATCGCGGGGTTTGTGCGCGACCCGTTTGCGGTGATCGCCGAGCGGGCTGGGGTGCCGCTGGACGTGGTGCTCGAGCGCTTGCAGGCGATGGTGTCGGCAGGAACGGTGCGGCGGATCCGGCAGACGTTGATGGCGACGAACCTGGCGCCTGGGGCGCTCGTGGCCTGGCGGGTGCCGGCCGAGCGGCTCGATGCGGCGTTTGACTTCATGGTGCGGCAGGACCCGTTTTCGGGGCACGTCGTGATCCGGTCGACAGACGCCGAGACGCCGGGGTCCGGGTATCGGCTGTGGTCGACGCTGAAGGTGCCGCAGGGGTTCTCCATGGAGGCGCACTGCCGGTATCTGGCGGGTGTCGTCGGCGCCGAAGAGTGGCGTGCCATGCCGGCGCGATGTCTGTTCGCGCTTGGCGTTGGTCACGTTCGGCGATCGGGGATGGAGATCGGGAGCCGTAGTGACGCGCCAGGCGCGGTGCTCGATACCAACGTGGTGGAGTTGTCCGCGACCGAATGGCGGGTGCTGGAAGCGCTCAAGCGTGAGTTTGCGGTCGAGGAGATCCACGCCGAGCCGTGGGTGGCGCGGGCGTCAGAGGCTGGAGTCAGCCTCGAGGAGTTCTACGCGGTCGCCGAGGGGCTCGCCGCGCGGGGGGTGATCGGGCGGTTCTCGACGTTCTTAGAGCACGTGAAGCCGTCGGCGTCGGGCGTGCGGGTGACGCGGTACAACGCGCTGTTTCATTGGCGGGTGCCCGAGGGTCGCGAGATCGAGGCGGGGCGTGAGGTGGGGCGGCACCACATTCTCACGCACGCGTACTGGCGCGAGGGCGGGCCGGAGTTTGCGAACGTCAATCTGATGGCCGTGGCGCATGGCACCGACAAGGCGACGGTGTTGGCGCACAAGGCAGCGATCGACGCGCACCTGGCCGAGGCGGGGATTCCGGTGAGCTACACCAATGTGTTTTGGGGGGGGCGGAGTGAGATCAAGCCATCGGAGATCTCACCGCTCGCGTACGCGGCCTGGCTAGCGGGTCGGACCTAGCTCTTCCTCGATGGCGCGCAGGTGGCGCGGCCAGACGTGGGTGGCGTAGCGGAAGAAGTTCTCCCGCGCGTCGGCCCGAGCGGCGAGGAATGTCGCGACGCGCGTGTGGCCTTTCGCCGTGTTGCAGGTGATGCACGCGGTGACGAGGTTCCCGCCGGACCGGTCGCCGCCGCGAACGCGGGGTTGGACGTGGTCGACGGTCAGCTCGTCGGACTCGAAGATGCCGGCGCAGTACACGCAGCGATAGCCGTCGCGCTGGAATAGCTCATCGCGCGTCATGAATACAACGACACCCCCCCGACGTTATTGCACCGATCCGGTCGATGCCGAGCGTGTCGCGGTGGCGAGGGCGCGGACGTTGACTTTCATCCCGTTCTGCAATCGCGACTGGCCGTCGGTGACCACGCGCTCGCCCTCGGCGAGGCCGCTATTGATCACCGCGGCGTTGGTGGTCTGACGGCCGACGATGACGGAGCGTTGGGAGACGGTGCTGGCTTTGGGGTCGACGACAAAGACGTAGACGCCTTGTTGGCCCGTCATGATGGCCGCGGCCGGAACGACGAGGGCGTTCTGTTGCGTGTAGAGGTGGAGGTTGGCCGACACGAATTCGCCAGGCCACAGCGTGCTGGACTGGTTGGGGAACGTCGCCTTGAGGAGGACCGTACCGGTGGCGGTGTCGACGGCGTTGTTGATGAACGTCAGGGTGCCATCGATGCCAGGGCCAGCCGGGGTCGCGGCCGTGCTCACGCCCGTGACGTCGCCGCCCGGCGGGCCGCCCCCGAGGCCGGGGTTCAAGTTTGTGGTGCTATCGGCGCTCGGTGCGCCACTGGTGTCCGCTGTGCGGCGCCGACGCCCCGAGGAACCGCTCGGTGGACCGTTGGAAGCGGTGGGGCCACTGTTGCTCGGCGCGACGGGCGTGCCTCTCGACGCGTCGCCCGGTGGGTCGTTGGCGGTCGCCGGCGCGGGGGAGTTGGGCTGGGTCGTGGACTGGTAGACCGTCACCGTCAGCTTGTTCTGCGTGCTGTACTTCTGGATATCCGGGAGGCTGGTGGCCGGGAGATAGAACTGGACGTAGATGGGGTGGATCTGATTGATCAACACCAGGGACGTGCCGGCGGTGCCGTGGACGAGATTCCCCTCACGCACGAGCAGGTTGCCGGTGCGTCCGCTGATGGGTGCGCGGATCGTGGAGTTGTCGAGATTGAACTTGGCGGTGGCCACGGCCGCGGAATCGGCGGCAACGACGGCGACCTGACTGAGATACGTCGCCTCGAACTGGCCGGCCTGCTCCTTGGTGACATAGTCCTTGACCACCAGTTGGGCGTAGCGCACGGCCTCGGCGGAGTCATAGGCCTTGGTGGCGATGTCTTTGGCGAGGGTGGCTCTGGCCTGGTTGTACGCGGCCCGGTACTGCGTCGGGTCGATCTCGAACATGACCTGGCCCTGCTCGACGTCCTGGCCCTCGTGGAAGTTCACGTGCTTGATGATGCCGTCGACCTGGGACGAGACCTGCGCCGTCTGGATCGGCTCGACGATCCCGTTGGCCGGCAAGACGACGGGCACCGCCGCCCGGTGCGCCGTGGCAATGGCGACGGGGACGGGGGGCTTGTTCTTGGGCGCCTGCGTCTTGCCGCACGCGGTAAGGGCACTCCCGAGGGCACCCACGGCAACGAGGGCACAAGCACGTACGAACGTACGTCCTGACAAAGTCGATCTGATCATCGTGGCGGTGGGGTTCTCGACGAATCGGTGCTCAGGCGGAGTTGGGACTCGCCGTGAAGACCGAGGGTGCCGATGTCGTGTGAAAGTTGCGCGAAGGCGCTGTACCAGGTCCAGCGGGCCGAGGCCTGCTGGGAGCGGGCGCTGGCGAGCGCGGCCTGGGCGGTCAGCACAGTGAGGATACTGCCGACGCCCTGCTTGAATTGGCCGATGGCGACGTCGTAGGATGCTTGCGAGCTCGCGAGCAGGTCGTTGGCCGACCGATTGCGGGCGGTGGCGGTGCGCAGGTTGTAGTAGGACGTGAAGACCTGAAACACGATCTGGTCGCGCTGAAAATCGGCGTTGGCATCGCTCGCCTTGGCCAGCTCCTTGGCCTGCAGGACGTTGTAGGCGTTCTGGAAGCCCTGGAAGAGCGGGAACGAGATGCCGATCTGGCCGGAGTAGGAGCTGCCGTCGGGACCTGATGCATCGATGTAATGGGTATGACTGGCGGAGCTGCCGATCGTGAGCGATGGCAGCCCTTCGCCTTTCACAATGCCCACGTTGGCGTGCGCTTGCCGGGCCTGGGCCCGAAACGACAGGAGATCGGGGCGTGAGTTGACGGCAACCTGTACGAGCGTGTTGACCGAGTCCGTGATGCCCGCGATCGGCACGTCGGGTGGCTCGGCCGTGATGTCGTAGGGGACATTGGCAGGAAAACCCACGGCGACGGCAAGCTGACCGCGCGTGGTCTGCACCGTGCCCTCGTCAGTCTCCAACGTCAGGTCCTCGGCCGACAACGTGCTCTGGGCCAGGAGCACATCGGAAATCGTCGCCACGCCCGCGTCGTGCCGTTCCTTGGCGGCGGCGAGGTTCACGCTGTCCTCTTTGACCGTCTGCAGGTCGCCGTCGCGGACGGCTTTGGCCGAGTTGTAATTGAAATACGCTTGCTCGATCGCCAGGACGACGGATTGCACGGTGGCGTTGTGCGTGAACGAGGTCGCGTAGGCGTCTTCCTTGGCAAACTCGATGGCCGAGGAACGGCCGAAATCCCAGAGGAGCCAGGACGCGGTGGCCGCTGGCTGCGCGATCTCGTGCGTGCTGCCGTTCCTGCCGCCGCCGCCCAGGTTTCCGCCGCCCGTGCTGCCGCTAATGCCGGAGGAGGTCGTGCCGATGCGCTCGAATGTCGCGCCCACCGTGAGCTGCGGCAGGTAGCGGCCATAGGCGGCGCCAATCGTGGCACCGGCGGCGCGCGCGTTGGCGTACGAGATGCGCGTCTGCGGGTTGTTGAGCAACCCGAGATCGATGACATCGGGGAGTGTGAGCTTGGTCACACGCGCCTCGATGTCCGGCGGGATGGTGCCCTTGGGCAACTGGTCGTGCGTCACCGCGCGCTTGGGCGGCGTCCAGAACGCATCGGGCGCCGGCGGTGCGCTCGGGCGTCCGTCGGCGTGTGGGGGATTGTGCACGCAGGCGGCGGCGAGGGTCGCGGCGAACAGCGCGGCCCAGCTGGCTGCGGTGGGTCTCAAGGTCATACTTGTTATTACGTAGAGTTTGATTGAACCGCTGGCATTACGTACCTACCACTACACATACCGGGCGTGATGCGTGTGGCGCTATCGTTTGGCGTCGGCGCGGAGCTCGTCGGCGGCGCTCAGCACGTAGCCGATCTCGCGCGAGAGCGCAGACGCCTGTTGGGTCGCGCTGGTGACACCGCCCAGCGCGGATTCTACACCGCCGGCACGATAGCGGACCAGATCGAGGGCGAGCTGGCGGAGGGACTCCTTCGCCCGGTCGAGCTGGGCGGCGAACGCGGCCCGTCGTTCGGCGAACTGGGGGCGGAGGGACTCCGGTGTGTCGACGTCGATCCGGTGGAGCGCGGTGGCCACCGTGGAGATCTGATCGACCAGCGCATTCGCTGTGGGAATCACGTCAGGGAGCTGGGCGCGCTCGATGGGGCCAAGCGAGGCCACCATGGCGAGGATCCCGGCGTGGTCACCAACGGCCAGGCGCACAGCGTCCCCGTAGGGGCCGGCCAGGACGGCTGGGGAGACCAGGCGCGATGCGACGCGTTCACCGCCCGGGGGGAGCGCGGCATAGTCTGGTGGCATCGCGGCGCGCGGGCCGCGGAACAGGACGACGAGCGGATTCAACCCTTCGCCCCAGATGCGCATCGTCATGGCGACCATCGCCCATCCCATGCCGAACGCCGGCCACTCGACCCACCAGGCGTGGGGCGAGGTCATGAGGTTGAGGATCGTCAGCATGCCGAGCGTGCCGGTCATCGATGCGACGGACCGGCGGTACTTCATGGCCCGCGAGAGGAGGCGGGCCTGCGGATCGAGCACCACGGGCGGTGGGACCGGCATCGACGCTGGAACAGGCCTGGGCGAGGACGTGGGCGCCGCGACGGGGAATGGCTCGCCGTCGAGCGCACGCATGACGGCGGTCGCGTCGGCGAAGCGGTCGGCAGGGTTCTTCTGGAGCAGGCGCATGACGATCGCCGCCAGATCGGCGGGGACGTCGGCGCGTCGCTCGGTCACCGGCGTGGGCTGCTCGGTGAGCTGTTTGACGAGGATCGACGCCGAGTTCCCGCCGAGGAAGGGTGGGGCGCCGGTGAGCATGTGGTAGGCGAGGACGCCCAAGGCGTAGAGATCGCTGCGGCCGTCGATGGTGCGGTCGCCGGCGCACTGCTCGGGGGACATGTAGGCCGGAGTGCCCATCGCGACGCCGGTGGCGGTCAGGCGTGTGCCGGCCGCGACGCCGTGCGGATCGGTGGGGGCATCGTCGACCGCGCGCGCGATCCCAAAGTCGCTGACCATGGCTTGATCGGAGCCCGCGGCCAGCAGGATGTTGTCCGGCTTGATGTCGCGGTGGATCACGCCCTTGCCGTGGGCGTAGGCGAGCGCGTCGGCGACCTGTCGCACGATCCGGCGGACATCGGCGACGGGGAGTCGGCCGAGCGCGGCGAGGCGAGCCCCAAGTGTTTCGCCGTCGACGAACGCCATGACGAAATAGACCAGCCCGTCGCGTTCATCGACCGTGTAGATGGGGACGATGTTGGGGTGTGACAACTGCGCCGCCATCTCGGCTTCGCGCAGAAACCGCGTGCGGATCTCCTGCCGGAACGCCAGCTCGGGCGGGAGGACTTTGACCGCGACGGTGCGTTTGAGTCGGGCGTCACGGGCGCGGTAGACGATGCCCATGCCGCCGCGGCCGACTTCGCCCTCGACGACGTATGCCGGCGCGAGGACCTCGGTGACGCGGGCCAGGAGGCTCGGGTCTGACGGCGCGACGGGGATGGAGGAATCGGTCACGGTGACAGGTCCCGGGGGAGGCTGGCGTCCTCAAAGTTTACCACCTGTGACGTCGTCACGCGCGGGTCGTTCTGAGTTCGGACTATGTCGTCGCCCGCCCGTCCCACCCGCCCGAAGGCCAGCGTGCACCCCGCCGCACTCCGTGAGGCCGCGCGCCGGCGCCTGGTCACGCGCATCCTGATCGGCGTTGGGTCCACGATCCTGGTCGTGCTGATCGAGCTCGTAGTGTCGCGGCGGGTCATGTTGGCGTCGCCCAAGCACGCGCTGGTGTCGATCGGCAATGCGTTCCGGGACCACGACGGCACCCGGCTGGCGTACTATGCCGATATCGATGCGATCGCGTCACAGGTCGCCGACGAGGGTGTTGACTGGCTGGTGGCGCAGCACCGGCGGTCGCTGCTGGCGGCGTTGCGTGGCGAGGTGCACGACATCGGGACGGCGCCGGACAGCGCGCAGCGGGTGCAGCTGCTCAAGTTCGCGCTGGCGGAGAAGGGCGGTCAGGGTGTGGCGGGGGCGCTGGCGGCGGGGACGGCAGACAGCGCCAACATCTCCCAGCGCCTGTCCGAGGCGTTTCAGTCGCTGCCGCCGTTGGACCTGCTGATGGGTGGTGACCACCTGGATTACGTGGCGACGGGTCGTCCGCGACGCGTCGGGGCGGGGAGCGTGATTCCGGTCACGCTCGAGTACCGCGAGCTGGGCGAGGCGATCACGGTGCAACTGGCGTTGTCGCACCAGGACAAGCGATGGAAGGTCGTGGGCCTCGAGGATGTCGACGAGATGCTATCGGCGATCGACAATGCGCAGCTCGCGCGGGTGTCGTCGGTCAACCGGCCGGTGCAGATGCGGATCGAGGGGATGCTGGAGCTCGGGAGCCCCAAGGTCACGCTCGTGCCCGTGGGGCGGACGGATCTCGAGGAGCGTCTGATGGTGCCGGTGCACAACACCTCGCGCAGCACGATCCGCCAGGTGACCTTGCTGCTTGGGACGCGAGGTGGGGACGAGGAGCACACCGACCCGCTCGTGTCGCCCGTGTCGATTGGGCCGGGGGCGTCGGTGGCGATCACGTGGACGTTTCCGGAGACGCGGCGTGGGACGTCGCGGTCGGCGTGGTTGGCGAGCCGGCAGGATCGGATGACGCTCGTGCCGCGTGGCGTGGTGTTTGATTCGGCGGGCGTGACGGATACACTCCGACTCTATCATTCGTACGCCGAGGTGTCGTCATGGGGGCGGGGGAAGGCAGTCGGCGATTCGGTGGACTCGGCGCCCTAGCTGGCGCCTTACCGATCGTAGGCGCCCTGGTCGTTGGCATCGTGCTCGGTCGGCAGCACCGGACGGTGGCGGGGCGCGGGACGACGGAGCTCACGGACGCGGTGGTTGTCGAGCGCGTACGGGCTGTGGCCAAGTTGGTGTCGAGCGAGACGACGGTGCGCGACGTCGTCGTGTATCGAAACCGCTGGCTCGGGTCGACCAAGCGGTCGATCATCGTGGCGACGGGGGTGGTGGAGGCGGGGATCGCGCTCGATTCGACCGTGCGGGCGCACATCGATCCGGCGACGCGGACGGTGGCGATCGTGATTCCGCACGCGCGGGTGCTCGATGTCTCAGTGACGCGGCTCGAGACGTACGATGAGTCGAGCGGGCTGTGGAATCCGTTTCGGCCGAGTGATCGGGACTCGATCTTTCAGCACGTGCGGGGGCAGTTGGGGCACACGGCGGAGTCGCTCGACGTGGCGGCGCGCGCGGACTCGAGTGCCGTGCGGTTGTTGCAAGCCCTGCTGGGAACAGACGGGTATGCCGTGCACGTCTCGTTCGCCATGCCCGCACCGGTGCTCGCGCCGGACTGAAACGTGCGGCCAAGCCGCGTCGTCTGTTTGTCAAGCCTATGTCTCTCCCCCTCGACCTGGTCGACACGGATTCGCAACGGCGCTATGACCGGCTGACGCGGTTCGTGGCGCGGTTGAGCGGGGCGCGGGAGTGGTCGCCGGACGAGCTGGCGATGCTCCAGGAGATTGGCACCTGTCTGGCGTCCGCCGAGCGCGAGCGCCGGATGCGCGCGTTGTTCGACTTCACGCCGGCGCTGCTGCAGGCGGCCGCGCCCGATGGGCGGCTCTTGTTCGTCAATCGGGCCTGGCACGAGATGCTGCGCTACGATGAGGCGGAGCTGCCGGCGGTCATGGCGTCGGACATCGTGGTGCCGGAGTTGAGAGCGGAGTATCTCGCGCGTCTGGACGCGGCGCTCGTCGGCGAGGCGGTGCCACCGTTTGACACGGTGTTGTTGGCGCGCACCGGGCGGCGGACGGTCGTGCGGGCGTTGGTGCGCGCGCTCATGGAGCGCGGGCAGCCGGTGGTGGTGCACAGCCGGTTCGAGGACGTCACCGATCAGCGGCGGGACGAGGAGGCCGCGAACCGTCTGGTGGCGACGCTCAACGCGACGACCGACATCGTGGTCATTCTGAACGGGCACGGGCGGGTGACGTACGTGAATCGCGCCGGGCGGCGGATGTGGGGGATCGGCGAGTCGGATCCCGTGGGCGCCATCGCCTGGCGGAGCCTGTATACGCGCGCGACGCGCAAGCTGTTGTTGCGCACGGCGCTGCCGACGGCGGTCCGCGACGGCGTATGGGAGGGGGAGACGCGGGTGCTGACGCGGGACGGACGCGAGGTGCCGGTGTCGCAGGTGGTCATCGCCCACAAGTCGCCGCGGGGTGGTGTGTGGTACGTGTCGACGATCATGCGCGACATCAGCGACCAGAAACGGAAGGAGCAGGAGTTTGGGCTTCTGCAGTGGATGACTGAGGCGATCGCCGAGGCTGATGATCTGCCGACGGCGTGTCTGATCGCGCTCGATCGGTTGTGTCAGCTCACCGGATGGCAGTACGGCGAGGTCTGGTTGCCGGAGGGCGAGGTGCTCAAGCGGGCCGCGGTGTGGCACAGCGCCAGTGAGGACCTGGGCGTGTTGGCGCAGGCACGGGCGACGGGGGAGTTCCGGCGCGGCGCGGGACTCCCCGGCGTCGCGTGGGAGACGGAGCGGGCGACGTGGGTGCGAGACATGGCGGAGCCGTCGCCGCTCGCGCACCGGGACAAGGCGCTGGCGGCGGGGCTCAACGCGGCGGTGGCCGTGCCGGTGTTCTCGCGCGGCGTGCTGGTGGCCGTCATGGTGTTCGCGATGACCGTGATGCCTGCCGAGGAGGAATACTCGGTGCAGCTGGTGGCGTTGGTGGCGTCACAGCTGGGTGGGGTGATGCGGCGCAAGCGGGCCGATGCCGAGGTGCGGGAGAGCGAGGATCGGTTTCGGCGGCTGTCGGACGCGTCCAACGAGGGCGTCGCGGTGGTGCGAAACGGTATCGTGTTGGAGATGAACGCGGCGTGGAGTCGGATGTTCGGCTATACGGCTGCGGAAGCGCGCGGGATGGATGCCACGCGGTGCGTGTTGCCGGCCGAGCGCGAGCGGCAGACGCGTCGCTTGCAGGTCGTCACGGAGGAGCAGTATTCCGTGGTCGCGGTGCGCAAGGATGGGACGACGTTCGAGGCCGAGGTGTCGGTGCAGCCAGTGCTATGGGAAGGGCTGCCGGCGCGGGTGTCGGTCGTGCGCGATGTGACCGAGGAGCGGCGGGTCAGCCGCATGAAGAGCGATTTCGTGTCGACGGTGTCGCACGAGCTCCGCACGCCGCTCACGTCGGTGCGTGGGGCGTTGGGGCTGCTCGAGGCGGGGGTGGCGGGGCCGATCAGTCCCAAAGGGCTGGATCTGCTTCGCATCGCGCGGGAGAACGCCGAGCGGTTGATCCGGTTGATCAGCGACATGCTCGATCTGGACAAGATCGAGGCGGGAAAGTTCGACCTCAAGCGGGCGTCGGTCATGCCGAGCGATCTGATACGTGTGGCGGTCGACGGGATCTCGGGGATGGCGGCGCAGTATGGCGTGCGGGTGGCCGAGCACATCGATGCGCATCGGTCGTTTGCGGGGGATCATGATCGGATCGTGCAGGTGCTCACGAACCTGTTGTCCAACGCGATCAAGTTCTCGCCCGCGGGGTCGACGGTCGAGGTGTCGGTGAGTGAGACGACCGTGGGGGCCGAGGTGATCGTGCGGTTCGAGGTGTCGAACGAAGGGCCGGGGATCAGCGCGGCGAACCGGAGTCGATTGTTTCAGAAGTTTGAGCAGTTGGATGCGTCGGATATGCGGCGGCGCGGCGGGACGGGGCTTGGGCTGGCGATCTCCAAGGCGATCGTGGCCCAGCATGGCGGGCGGATCGGGGCGGAGTCGGAGCCCGACGTGCGGACGACGTTCTGGTTTGAGCTGCCGCAGCGGCGGCGCAGGGACTCTGGACTAGTTACGGGCGGCTGACAGGGCCGCTCGCTCGGTCAACTGCTTGGTCCACTGGTCGAACAGCGCGCGGGCCTCGGCGGCGAGGATCGGGCCGACGATCCGAGGGAGTGGCGGGGTGATGCGGGTCGGGACGTTCTTGTCGGACGCGGGGTAGGCGTAGAGGATCGTGTCGACGCCGGTCTCGATCGCGGCGCCGGTGCACATGATGCAGGGCTCGCGCGTGGAGACGAGGACCAGGTCGTCGGCGCCGGCGAAGAGATGGGTGGGGGTGCGGGCGAGAGCCGTGAGCTCGGCGTGGGCGGTGGGGTTGCCGGAGCGGACGACCTCGTGGCCGCCGCGGGCGACGATGGTGCCGTCGCTGCGGGCGAGGAGGGCGCCGACTGGCGCTTCGCCGGCGTCGAGGGCGCAGCGGGCCTCGAAGAGGGCGGCCCGCATGAGGCGATCGGCCAGGTCGGTCGTGAGGTGGCCGGGGCCGGGGGATGCGATCGCCAGCGCGGTGTCGAGATCGGCGAGGAGCGCGGCGGGATCGCGCCAGACGCCGCGG
>DATMNB010000037.1:0-11343 GCA_035569435.1 Gemmatimonadaceae bacterium | reverse complement strand
GAACGCCGTGCCGGTGAGCCACGGCAGGAGCGAGGCGTTCTCCACGGGATCCCACGCCCAGTACCCGCCCCACCCGAGCTCGACGTAGGCCCACCACATCCCGAGCGTGATCCCGACGGTGAGAAAGAACCACGAGATGAGCGACCACCGCCGGACCGCGGCCAGCCACTCGCCGTCGAGGCGTCGCGTGATCAGCGCGGCAATGGCGAACGCGAACGGGATCGCCGTGGCCACGTACCCGAGGTAGAGGTTCGGCGGATGGATCGCCATGCCCGGGTTCTGCAGCTGCGGGTTCATCCCCCGCCCATCGGCCGGAATCCAATCCAGACGCTCGAACGGACTCTGGCCAAAGCACATCGTGGCCAGGAAAAAGAGCGTGATCGCGCCGAGCGTCCCCGCGACGTAGGGCATGAGAACGCGGTTCTGGTGACGATTCGTCACGACGGCAATCGCCGAATACGACGACAGGATCAAGCACCAGAACAGCATGGAGCCGGCCTGCCCCGCCCAGAACGCCGTGATCGTGTACACGAACGGCAGGTTCGCGCTGGTGAACGACGCCACGTAGCGCAGCGAGAAGTCGTGCGTGATGAGCGCGGTCCAGAGCCCAGCCGAGGCAAGGACCACAAACGCCCATGTGGCGTAGACCGCCCGCTCGCCGCTCGCCACCAGATCCGGCCGGCGGAGCGCCCCGCCGGCAAACGACGTGATCGTCGCCCACGCCGCCACCAGCAGCGCGACCCACAGCGACAGTTCCCCAACGAGAATCACGCTTTACTCAGGTTGTTGCTCTTCTGCTGATATCCTGGTGTATTGCGATACTTCTCGGGCGCGTTCTCGTAGCGCGACGCGCACTTGGCGAGCAGCGTCGTGGCGTGGAACGTCCCGTCCGATCCGAGACGCCCTTCGACCACCACGTCCACCCCGTCGGTGAATGTGTCGGGCGCGATCCCCCGATACACCACCGGCACGGTGCGCGCGCCGTCCGTGACCTTGAAGCTCACCTCACGCCCACTAGGCGCACGCACGATCGAGCCGGACACCACCCGCGCCCCGACCTTGACCCCCGTGCCGACAAACGACGGGTCGGCGGCGACGCGCGTCTCGAGCTCTTGCGGCGTCAGGTAATACTCGCCCGTCTGCTTGATCGCGTTGGCCATGAGCACCCCGGCGCTGCCGAGGATCACCACGCCACCGATCAGAAACTTCACCCGCGCATTCATTCAAGACCTCGGAGTCTTGGTCGCCGCCGCGCGCACCCGGGCCATGATGGCCTCGAGCTCACGCTCAGCTTGCTCGCGTTCTTCCTTTGTCCAAGCGCCGGTGAGACGGCGGAAATCACGGACCCGTTCCAGCATCTCGTCAATGACCGCCCGCAGCTCCAGATTCGCCCGTCGTTCGCTGGGCGTTGTGTCGTTTCTGTCAGGCATCCTTGAATATACGAGCCCAGTATAATGTGGCTTGTACGGCGCGGGTCCACCCGGCGGCGCCGGCCTGAGCCGCCGCGCGGCCCGCACCGGGAGTAAACGTGGTGAACCGACGGCCCGCGAGAAAGGCCTCTGGCGTGGGCCACACCCCCGCGGCCAGTCCGGCCAGACAGGCTGCACCAGCGGCCGTCGTCTCGACCAGATCCGGCCGCTCGACCGGCAGGTCCAGCACGTCCGCCTGGAACTGCATCAACCAATCGTTTGTCGTGGCCCCGCCGTCCACCCGCAGCCTGTCGATCGTGGCGCCCGCCCGCATCGCCCCCAAGACATCTCCTGTCGAATAGGCCATCGCCTCGAGCGCCGCCCGCACGAGATGCGCCCGCGATGTGCCCCTCGTCAACCCGACGATCGTTCCCCGTGCCGCCGGCTCCCAGTGCGGCGCGCCCAGCCCCGTCAGCGCGGGCACAAAGTACACGCCATCCGTCGACTCCACCGTCCGCGCCAGCGACTCGCTCTCCTTGGCGGTGACGATCAGCCCGAGCCCATCGCGCAACCATTGTATGGCGGCACCGGCCACAAAGATCGCCGCCTCGGCGGCATAGCACGGCTGCCCCTTGGCGTCGCACGCCAACGTCGCGAGCAGGCCGCCGCGCGTCGATGGTCGCTGGGTGCCCGTATTGAGCAACAGAAAGGCCCCCGTCCCGTAGGTGACCTTCCCGTGCCCCGGTGCGTAGCACCCTTGACCAAACAACGCCGCCTGCTGATCCCCGCACACCCCCATGATCGGGATCGCCGCCCCAAAGAACTTGGGGTCAGCCACCCCAAACGCTCCCGCCGACGGTCGCACCTCGGCCATCCCCGACACCGGCACGCCCAAGAGTCGCCCCATCTCGGGACTCCACACCCGTGCCCCGATATCAAACAGCATCGTGCGCGAGGCATTCGTCGGGTCCGTGGCGTACGTCGCACCGCCGGTCAAGTTCCACATCAGCCAGGTGTCGACCGTGCCCAGGCGCATGCCCGTCGATCCGTGCTCTCGCAACAACCACTCGAACTTGGTCCCGGAGAAATACGGATCGACGGTGAGGCCAGTGGTGCGCCCGATCTGTTCGCGCTCCGACTGGAGCTCCGCGCACCGGTCGGCCGTGCGCCGATCCTGCCAGACGATCGCCCGCGGGACGGCCCGTGTATTGCCCCGCCCCCACATCACCGCGGTCTCGCGCTGGTTCGTCAGTCCGATCGCCTTGACAGCGCCAGCCGCGACCCCCGCCGTGGCGAGCGCCTCGCGGCCCGCTTCGACAGTCTGATCGACGAGCTCCACCGGGTCGTGCTCGACCCACCCGGGCTGCGGGTAGTACTGGGTGATCTCCCGGTACCCGCGGCCAACGACTCGACCCGTCTCGTCAAAGACCAGGCACGTACTGCCCGTGGTCCCCTGGTCGAGCGCGAGCACAAACGTCATGCGAACCGATACGGCGGCCGATACAACCCGGTGTCCGTGATGATCCCCGATATGAGCTCGGCGGGCGTGACATCAAAGGCGGGGTTGAACACCGCCGCTGCATCGGGCGCCGTGAGCTCCGTGCGCGCCCGCTCTTCGATGGGAATATCGGCGCCCGTCCGTGCCTCCGGATCGATCGTCGACGTCGGCGCCGCCACGTAGAACGGAATCCCGTGGTGCCGCGCCGCCACGGCGACCGCGTACGTGCCGATCTTGTTCGCCGCGTCGCCGTTGGCCGCGATGCGGTCGGCGCCGACGATGCACAGGTCCACCTTGCCCGCCCGCATGAGACTCGCCACCGCGCCGTCCGGGACGACGGTGACTGGCACACCCGCCCGCGCCAGCTCCCACGCCGTGAGCCTGGCGCCCTGCAGCAGCGGCCGCGTCTCACCGGCAAACACCTCGATGTGCCGCCCCGCTTCGGCGGCCACATACACCGGCGCCAACGCCGTGCCCATCCCCGACGTGGCCAGCGCCCCGGCGTTGCAATGCGTCACCACACGAGCGCCATCGTGCAGCAACGGCGCGCCCCACTCGCCGATCTGCCGGCACATGATCCGATCTTCCTCGAGCACGTCCGTCGCTTCGCGGCGCAGCGCCTCGAGCACCGTTGGCGTCTCGACCCCATGACACTGATCCAGCACCGCGACGAGCCGATCAACCGCGCGCGGCAGATTGACAGCAGTGGGTCGCGCCGACCGGATGCGGGCGGCAGCGGCTCTGGCACGCGTGAGAAACGCGCTCGGCGTCTCATGCGCCCACGGCAGCAATGCCGCCACCAGCCCCAGTGCCCCAGCGACACCGATCGCGGGCGCCCCGCGCACCGCCAACGTCTGAATGGCCTCGACCACCTCGTCGACCGTCGCCAGATCCCGCTCGACAAACGCCCCGGGAAGCCGGCGTTGATCGATGATCCGCACCGCCTGCCCGGACGGCGCCCAATCCACTGCACGCACGTGTTCCATGACGAGCAATTTAGACGCGCGCCTTACGCGGCGCGCCGATCGGGAAAGTGCTCGATGAGAAACGCCGCCAATGCCGCCTCGGCCGGAGTGCACCGCGGCGCCCGCACGCGCCCCAGATACGCCGCGATCGTGTGCCCATGATCCAGGTACTGCGCGATCACGATCGGATGCACGTACGACTTGCGACTGATCGCCGGCGTATTCCCCAACTCCTGGGCCGTGGCGCGTACCGCCGCGAGCACGTTGTGCTTGCCCTGCCGTTCACTCTCCGCCGGCCCAAGCTCGGCCAGCATCACGGCCGCGCACAGCGTCCCGCCCCACGTGCGAAAGTCCTTGGCCGTGTACGGCACGCCGACCAGCTCGTGCAGGTACCGGTTGACATCGCGCGAGGTCAGATCAGACCACCCGCCCGCCCCCTTGTACCGGAAGAGCCGCCGTCCCGGCGTGCGCTTGCACTGCAGAATGAACGCCGCCAGACGCCGGTCGACGACAATATGATCCTGCTCGATCGCCCGTTTCCCCGGATAATGAAACTCGATCCGGTCAGGCCCGTGGACGGTGACATGCGATTTTCGCAGCGTGGTCGTCCCGAACGTATGGTTCTCTTTCGCATATCGTTCGCTGCCGACCCGCAGATAGCCTTCGGCGATCAGCCGGACGACCCCCGCGGTCACGCGCCGCCGCGTCAGCACGGTCCCTCGTGCATCTTCACTGACGCGCGTGCGAATCCGCGACAGATCCCGCCCGAGCCGCGTCACACGGTGAAATTTCCGGAGGCTGCTGCGCTCGACCGCCCGCGGATTATACCGGTACTGTTTGCGCCCACGCGCGTCGAACCCCCACGCCTGGATGCTGGCGCGCGTGTTGTAGGCGATGTGCACATCCCGCCACGCCGGCGGAATCACCAGCGCGGCGATGCGCGCGAGCGTCGCGGCCTCGCGCACGGGTCGCCCATCACGCGTGTACCGAAACCCCGCGCCGGCCGTCCCCACCCGCACAATCCACATCGCGCGGAATCTATTAGGTCATTACATTGAGCGCGATGTCACACGCGTCGATCCACATTGAGACCGTCGACCGGATCGCGACGATCACGATCGACCGGCCCGACAAGCTGAATGCGCTGGACACCGCGACGATCAACGAGCTGGCCGCGGCGGTCGATCAAGTACGCTCCGATCCCGGCGTTGGCGGAGTCATTATCACCGGGGCGGGCCGCGCCTTCGTGGCGGGCGCCGACATCGCCGAGCTGGCCGAGCAGAAACCCAATGAAGCGCGGGCCCGTGCGCTGCGCGGGCAGGCCGTGTACCGGAACATCGAGACCTCGCCCAAGCCCATCATCGCCGCGGTCAACGGGTTTGCCCTGGGCGGCGGATGCGAGCTGGCCCTCGCCTGCCATATTCGCATCGCCAGCGAAACGGCCAAGTTCGGACAACCCGAGGTCAAGCTCGGACTCCTCCCCGGCTACGGTGGCACCCAACGCCTGGCGCGCCTCGTCGGCCGCGGCCTCGCCCTCGAGCTGCTCTTGACCGGCGAGACGATCGGCGCCTCAGAGGCCTACCGCCTCGGCATCGTCAACCGCGTCGTCCCATCGACAGAGTTGATGCACGTTGCCAGAGCGCTGATGTCACAGATCCTGGCCAACGGTCCGGTGGCCGTGGCCATGTGCCTGGACGCGGTCGATCGCGGGCTCTCTCTCCCACTCGACGACGGCCTGGCCCTCGAGGCCAGTTACTTTGGCCTGCTGGCCGCCACGACCGATGCCCAGGAAGGCACCCGTGCCTTCCTCGAGAAACGCCCCGCTAACTTCACCGGGAAATGACGTGACGCCGAGCGCTCTTCGTGTGGTGCTGGTGACCGCCGTCGTCGCAGCGGCCGCGGCCTGTAGTGACAATGCGACGTCACCGACGTCGCCGCCGACCGTGTCACTCACGCTCTCGTCGCATACTGTCACGCACGGCGACTCGATCACGGTGAGCGCGACAGGAAAACAGTCGCAAGGGTTTCTCCTGGACCTTATCCTCACCGAGTCATTCGACACTGTCACAACCGTCGGCTCCGGGGGATCGGGTTCGACCGTGGTCTCGCTCACACGGCGCTACGCGGTTCCCGATTCGGTCGGGATGTATATACGCTTCAGGGCGTCCGCGGTGCCCGCGGCGACCAACCTTCCGACCGCGACGGTGGTCGACAGCGCGCTCGTACAGTGACGGGATGACGGGCCCGAGCCGGCAGTGGCTCCGCCGGCTCGAGGTGCGAGATTTTCGGAATCTCGCGCATGCCGAGCTCGCGGCGCCCGCCGACGGGATCGCCGTGGTCGGCGACAATGGTCAGGGGAAGACAAACTTGCTCGAGGCCATCTACTATCTGCATCTCCTTCGCTCCGCCCGCGGCGCCCGCGATGTCGACGTCGTGCGGTTTGGCAGCGCCGGTTTTCATATCGGCGCCTCCACCCCATCCCACACGGTCAGCATCGGCTTCCAGCGCGCCGGCCGCCGGAAACGCGTGACCATCGATGGGGCCGTTCCCGCGCGTCTGAGCGATGCGCTGGGCGCGGTCCCCTGCGTGCTCTTTTCCCCCAGCGACGTCGAGCTGGTCCGCGGCACGCCAAGCGAACGCCGCCGCTATATCGATGTCGTCCTCAGCGTCACGTCGCGCCCTTACCTGAGAGCCCTACAAGCCTACCGCGCCGCGTTGGCCCAACGAAACGCAGCCCTCAGGCTCGGTCAGTCGACGGCCATCTGGGATCCGCCGCTCGCCGAACACGGCGCGACGCTCGTCCGCGCGCGCACCGCGTGGGT
This sequence comes from Gemmatimonadaceae bacterium, assembly GCA_035569435.1. Lineage (GTDB taxonomy): Bacteria > Gemmatimonadota > Gemmatimonadetes > Gemmatimonadales > Gemmatimonadaceae > DASRDS01. Next base: position 4,649 of record DATMNB010000037.1, on the reverse strand, counting down.
GGCCGCCGTCGCGCCGTCGGTCGCTGAGCTCTGCGCCGAGATCGGAGAGAACGGCATGGTGGAGATGGCCTACGCCACCCAGTGCTCTGATGCGCCCGACGCCATCCTGGCCGCGCTCGCTCAGTCACGGCCCGCCGATCTCAAGCGCGGCGTGACGCACGTCGGCCCGCATCGCGACGACCTCCGGTTTCTGCTCGACGGACAGGATCTGCGGACCTTTGGCTCGGCTGGACAACAGCGGACCGCGGCGATCGCTCTGCGCATCGTCGAAGCCTCGACCCTCCGCGACCACGCGGGCGCGGCGCCGCTCTTTCTGCTGGATGATCCGTTCGCCGAGCTCGACGCCCGCCGGTCACACAACATCCTGGGCGTTCTCCAAGGCCACGGGATCGGCCAGACCCTGCTCGCCGTCCCACGACCCTCCGACATCCCGCCCGAGATGACCCAGCTCGAGCGCTGGTCCATCGCCAGCGGCGTCCTCCGCCGCGCCGCCTGATGCACGCCTGATGAAACGCCGCTCCGAACCCGAGCCGCTCGCCCAGGCCCTGGCGAGCTATCTGGCCTCGTCGGGCCTGGCCGCCCGCGTCGAGCAGGCCGCGGTCATCCCCGAATGGGCGACCCTCGTCGGCCCCCAGATCGCGGCAGTCACCGAGCCCCTCCTGATCACCGCCGACGGCACGATGTTCGTCGCCGTCGCATCGAGCCCCTGGATGTCCGAGCTGTCACTCATGGAGCGCCAACTGCTCTCGGCACTCAACCGTATCCCCGGCCGGTCCCCCGTCACGAAAATCCGCTATCGTATCCGGGGGTAATTGATTGTCAGGAAACAATTTGCGAGCGCGCCCCTCGGTTGCGTGGAGCCGTCCCGGCCGCTAGATTTTACTACCCACACAATCCATGGCAAATACGACTCCCGAAATTTCCGGTCAGTCCGGCGATCGCTATGACGCCGGCCAAATTCAGGTCCTCAAAGGTCTCGAGGCCGTTCGCAAACGCCCCGGGATGTACATCGGCTCCACGTCGGAGCGAGGGCTGCACCACCTCGTTTACGAGGTCGTCGACAACTCGATTGACGAAGCGATGGCGGGATACGCCGATCGCGTCGACGTGACGATCCACGCCGATCAGTCGATCACTGTCGTCGATAATGGTCGCGGCATCCCCGTCGACATCCATCCCACCGAGCGCATTCCCGGCGTCGAGCTGGCCATGACCGTGCTCCACGCCGGCGGGAAGTTCGACAACAACAGCTACAAAGTGTCGGGTGGACTGCACGGCGTCGGCGTCTCTGTTGTCAACGCCCTCTCCGAGTCGCTCAAGGTCTGGGTCAAGCGCGACGGCAAGGAGCACTACATGGACTTCGTGCGCGGCATCACGCGCACCAAGCTCACCGTCCGCCAGAAGGTCGACAAGAAAGACACCGGCACCAAGGTGTGGTTCAAGCCCGACGCCCAGATCTTCACGGTCCTCGACTTCAACTATGACACGCTGGCGCTCCGACTGCGCGAGCTGTCGTTCTTGAATAAGGGCATGACCGTCACGCTCACCGACGAGCGCGGCGCCGAGCCCAAGACCGAGACGTTCCACGCCAAGGGCGGCCTGCGCGAGATGGTGGCGTTCCTCAACCAGACTCGCAAGGCGCTGCACCCGGAAGTCATCTACATCGAGACCGAGCGTGACCAGATCGGCATCGAGCTGGCCATGCAGTACAACGACGGCTACAACGAGAACGTCTTCTCCTTCGTCAACAACATCAATACGCACGAAGGCGGGACGCACCTGACCGGATTCAAGAGCGCCCTCACGCGCACGATCAACGCCTACGCGCAGAAGGGGAATTTTCTCAAGAAAGACAAGAAGGACGAGCTCACGCTCACCGGCGATGATGTGCGCGAAGGGTTGACCGCCGTCCTCTCGGTGAAAGTGCGCGAGCCGCAGTTCGAGGGGCAGACCAAGACCAAGCTCGGAAACTCCGAGGTCGAGGGCGCCGTCAAGACCGTCGTCAACGAATTGCTCGGCAGCTACCTCGAAGAGCACCCGCGCGTCGCGAACATCGTAATCGAGAAGTCGGTCTCGGCCGCCCGCGCCCGCGAGGCCGCGCGCAAAGCGCGCGAGCTCACCCGCAAGAAGAACGCGCTCGACATCTCGAGCCTTCCGGGCAAGCTCGCGGACTGCTCACTCAGCGACCCGTCCCTCTGCGAGCTCTTCCTGGTCGAGGGCAACTCCGCCGGCGGCTCGGCCAAGATGGGGCGCAATCCCCAGTACCAGGCCATCCTGCCGCTCCGCGGCAAGATCCTGAACGTCGAGAAGGCGCGGATCGATAAGATCCTCTCCAACGAAGAGATCCGGACGATGATCACGGCGATCGGTACCGGGATCAAAGACGATTTCAACCTGGAGAACGCGCGCTACCACAAGTGCGTCCTGATGGCCGACGCGGACGTCGATGGCGCCCACATCCGTACCCTGCTGTTGACCTTCTTCTTCCGCCAGATGCCCGAGCTGATCGAGGCGGGCTACATCTACCTCGCCCAGCCACCCCTCTATCGTGTGGCTCGCGGCAAAGAGGCCTACTACGCCTACGACGAGGTCGAGCGCGAAACGATCACCGACCGGCTCGGCAACGGGGACGGGAAAGCGGCCGTCAACATCCAGCGGTACAAAGGCCTTGGGGAAATGAACCCGGACCAGCTCTGGGAAACGACCATGAACCCGGAGACGCGCACCATGCTGCGCGTCACCATGGAAGATGCCATTCAGGCTGATCAGATCTTCCAGACCCTCATGGGCGACGCCGTGGAGCCCCGCCGCGTCTACATCGAGGCCAATGCGAGGTTCGTGAGCAACCTCGACATCTAGACGATGTAAGGAAGAATTATTGGGGGAAAGCCCCCAACAAAAGGCGCCAACCAAAAGGGCCCAACAAGAAACTTCTTGTTGGGCCCTTTTGTTGGGCCCTTTTGTTGGGCCCTTTTGTTGGGCCCTTTTGTTGGGCCCTTTTGTTGGGGCCTTTTGTTGGGGCCTTTTTGTTGGGGCCTTTTTGTTGGGCCCTTTTTGTTGGGCCCTTTTTGTTGGGCCCTTTTTGTTGGGCCCTTTTTGTTGGGCCCTTTTTGTTGGGCCCTTTTGTTGGGCCCTCATCGGGCCTTTTGTAGTGACCTCTTGAAGACCCTGTTAATGGGCTCTCCTGTTGGGCCTTCTTGTGGACCCTCGCGTGTGGGCCTTGCCTGTGGGCCTCGCCTGTGGGCCTCGAGTGCGGGCCTCGACTGTGGTGGGCCTCGACTGTGGTGGGCCCCGACTGTGGTGGGCCCCGCCTGCCTGTGGGCCCCACGTGTGGGCCCCACTTGTTGTTGGTCCTTTTTGTCGGGCCCTTTCTTACGAAAGAACTCAACTAGCCGGGTTTCAAGTAGCCCGGGGTTCATAAAACACGAAGTGTTTATGAACCCCGGGGCTACTTGTTCTCAAAAGAAATTCTTCCTTAAGGCACCGTCCTTAAGAAAAAAGCTTCTTCCCGATGACAACGTGTACGGCGATGAGCATCAAGCAGGCCACACCCACGGAGATGGCCCCCACGACAAACACGATGGGATTCTCCCCCCCGTAGGGAACCGGATGCGTCAAAAACAAAAACCCCGCATACACAACAACCACGGCAACAGCAACCGCAAACCCGCCAAGCCCGGCCAGCTTGGCCGCCAGAGTCCCCAACTGCATGACGCCAATCCTCCTATGTCGAGGCCGATGAGATCGCGTATTCTAACACCCCATCACCAGTGACACGGTGAGAGATCAACGGCAGCCCCACCCCCCCCTCGTCAGCGATCACAATCGCCCGACTGAGCACCGCCCGCCCGTCGTCCACACCGACGGTATCACGCGCAAAGATGGTCGCCACCGGCTCCCCCGCGTCGACCCAATCCCCAGGCGCGACCCCGATGACAAACCCCACCGCAGGATCGATGCGGTCGTCAACCCGGGTCCGCCCCCCGCCGAGCGCCGTAATCCCCCGCCCAATGGTCCGCGGCTCGACACGAGCCACGACCCCCGACCGCGGTGCCAGATACAACTCAACCTCCGCCGCCTGCGGCAACACCGCCGGATCATCCACAACCCCAGGATTCCCCCCCTGCGCCTCGATGACCGCCTGAAACACCCGCGCCGCCGCCCCACTCGCGATCGCCTCCTCCATCATGGGCCGAGCCTCGCCGACGGTGCGCGCGACCCCGCCGAGCACGAGCATCTCGGCACCAAGCGCATACGTCACCTCCATGAGGTCAACCGGCCCCTCCCCCGTCAACGCATGAATCGCCTCCTCAGTCTCGAGCGCATTCCCACACGCCCGCCCGAGCGGCCGATCCATTGCCGTGAGCAACGCCACGACGGGACACCCATGCGACGCCCCCAACGCGACCATGGTCCGCGCCAACTCGAGCCCCTCCTCGAGCCCCGGCAGAAACGCCCCCGACCCCCGCGTGACGTCAAGCACCAACCCGTCCAACCCTTCGGCCAGCTTCTTACTCATGATGCTCGACGCAAGGAGCGGAATAGACTCGACCGTCCCCGTGGCATCTCGCAACGCGTAGAGCAACCGATCCGCCGGCGCGATCTCGGCCGTCTGCCCGATCAGCACGCACCCCAACCGCTCCAATTGG
>DATMNB010000036.1:0-4804 GCA_035569435.1 Gemmatimonadaceae bacterium | reverse complement strand
CACCTGGTCGAGCCGCGGCAGATCGCTGTCCATCGCGGCCGCCTGGGCGATCGTCCGATGCGCCGTGCCGGCCAACCGCCCAAACCCCGTCAGCCGCGACTCGTAGTACACGGCCAACCCCTCTTTCAGCCAGGCCGGCGTATAGAGATTCGGGAAGAACAGCGGATTGCGCCCAAAGATCCGCTGCGCGATCCGCCACCATCCGCGCGTGCGGTCCAGATGAAAGATGTGCGTCAACTCGTGCTGAATGACGAGCGCGTTCCAATCGCCGTAGTACCGGAGCGTCTGGTCGTCGACCGGTGGGTGGGCATACAAAATGATGCGATTCGTTGGAACGGGTGTCGCCTGCCCGTTGGTGAAATCCACGTTGTCGGCCAGCACGATGTCGATCGGCCCGCGCGGCGGCGTGAGCTCACGCGCCAACGCCGTATACGCACGCTCGGCGTTCACCGCCAGGCGCCGCCCCTGCTCCTCGAGCGGTGGCGAGAAGTGCACGTAGAAATGGGCCGTCCGGATCGTCTCCCACCGGACGCTCGGGTCAGTCTGCGCCTGTACCGTCCCCGCCGCGGCGACGCCGAGCGTGAGCCACGCCACCCATCTCACTTGGGCGTGCCGAGCGACCGGAAGAACGCCTCGATACCATCGGCCACGCCGAGCGCATAGGCACGCTGGAATTCCGGCGTGCGGAGCGCCGCTTCCTGATCGGGCATGATGATGAATGCCCCCTCGCACAGCACGCTGGGCATCCACGTCGTCCGGACCAGCGCAAAGTTCTCATAAAAGATCCCGCGGTCCCGGAGCCCCATCCGGCGGAGCATGCCTTCCTGCACATCCCGCGCAAGGGCAATCGAGTGCGGCTGATAGAAGTACGTCCCCGTCCCGTGCGACGTGTACGGATTGAGGCCGTCCGGCAGCGCATTGAAGTGGATCGACACGAGCAACTCGCCCTTGGCCCGCCGCGCGATCGCTGGCCGGGCCTCGAGCGCGACCGGGTCGGGCGTCGTCCGGGTCATCACGACAGTCGCGCCCCGCGCGATGAGCTCTTCGCGCAGGAGTTGCCCGACCGCCAGTGTGGGGACCGGCTCCCAGAGGCCGGTCGGTCCGGTCGCGCCGATGGGCGGGTGCCCGGGGTCGACGACGATCACCCGGCCCTTGAGCGGTGCCGACGGATCGACGACAGGCGGGCGTCGCACACGGAGCACCAGCCGGTTGGTCCCGGCATCCCAGAGCATGAGATACCCATACGGCCGGGCCGTCAGATGCACGGTGAACTGGCCCCGATCGTCCGTGACAGGTTCCCAGGTTACGGCGCGGACCAGGCTATCGGGGGTATTGTATTGGATGACGTCCGGGGCAGCTGTGGTGCCGTACAGCGTCAGCACGAGATCCGTCCCGCGCTCCTCGACGAGATACGGCGGTGGCGAGCTTCCGCCAACCGGCAGCATGACGTCCACCCACCCGCGGGCCGACGCGACGCGGCCGGCCGTGACGACGCGGTGCGGCGCCGCTACCACCGGGGTCATCCCCGGCGGCTGCCGCATATCCGCTGCATTGACCCACGCCTCGAGCGATGCATCGAGACGTACCCGCCAGAATGCACCCCCCCCGGCGCGGCCCGTGACCTGCACGATCGTGCCGGGCCACAGAAACCATTTGTACGTGCCCCCGGGGATCGGGCGGGCAGGGATCACGCGATCCGTATCGGACAACCCCGTCGCCGACGGCCCGAGACCGATCGCCTCGAATCGACCGCTATCCGGAAACGGCGTCCGGGCCTCGACCGAGTCGGCGCTGTCGGCGGCCGACCGGCGCGGCGGAAAGGCTATTGCCTGCGTGTAGCGCGCCGTGTCCGCCCCACGCGCCGCCACCAGGTCGTACCGGGCGAGCGCCGTATCCGGCATCGGCAGCCACGCCAGAAATGCCCCGTTTGGCTCGACCTTGACCGGATACCCGTTAATCGACAGCGTCGCGTCGCCGGAGCCGACCGAGCCAAAGATGAAGTTGGAGTCGCGCGCCGTGACGACCGAGCCGGCCTTGGGATAGACGACCGTGATCGAGAGGGGCCCCCGAACATCCGGAATCGGGGGCAACGGCGTGGGGTGTACGGAAACCGTGTCCGACGCGGCACCAGCCATGGGGCGCACCCCGGTGGCGGGCCGCGGAGCACTGGAGCACGCCGCGAGCACGGCGCTCAACAGAACGACATATCGCGGCATGGTCGTCAAGGTAACGGCCGCCAGAACGACCGGACACCCTTCCCTGCGCGTGGAGTCGGGATGACATTCCCGCAAGTGATCACTGTCACCGCCCCCAATGGCAGCCCCAGTGGGAACCCGGGCCGGGCCCCCGCCGTAGTGTGTGTCCTGGCCCCAGTGAACCGCTTGGAGCACGACCGATGACCACGGGAGAGGTCGTCATTCGCGTGTTCGGCATCACTGATGTCGGACGAACGCGGGAGCACAACGAGGACGCGTTTGTCGTCACCGATCTGGCCTCGCCCAAGCCGGCGCCAATCTCGCCGGCCGCGTCGCGGGAGCAGACCTACGTCCCAGGCGACCGTGGGGCGCTCTTCATGGTGGCCGACGGGATGGGCGGGGCCGCGGCCGGCGAGATCGCCAGCTCCATGGCCGTCGACGCCGTCCTGGGCGAGATGCGCATTCGCTGGGTCAACGGCCCCGCGGGCGGCGACCCCGTCGCGTTTGCCGCGGCCCTCCACGCGGCAACGCAGGTGGCCAACGAGCGCATTCACCGCTACGCGACCGACCACCCCGAAAACCGCGGCATGGGCACCACGGCGACCGTCGCCGGCGTCCTCGGCGACACCCTCTACATCGCCCAGGTCGGCGACAGCCGCGCCTACCTGATGCGCGACGGCCAGGCGCGCCAGATCACCAAGGACCAGTCGCTCATGCAGCGCCTGATCGAGGCGGGCGAAATCACCGCCGAGGAAGCCGAAGTCAGCGAGCGCCGCAACATCATCCTGCAGGCCCTCGGCCCCGAGGCCTACATCAAGATCGACATCACCCACCAGCAACTCCGGCGCGGTGACATCCTAGTCCTCTGTAGCGATGGGCTGTCGGGGGTCGTGCGCGACAGCGAGATCGCCGAAATCGTGCGGTCGAGCGGCGACCTCGTGACGATCTGCCAGCGCCTGATCGCCCGGGCCAACGAGGCGGGCGGGCCGGACAACATTACGGTCATCGCCGCCGAGTTCGAGGGGGATGGGCTGACCGCGCCGGGCGCTGACGACGAGGTCGGGCACCGGCAGTTCCCGGTGGGCGAGAACACCCCCGTGACCCCCGTCCCGCGCGTCGTGACCGGCGAGTTTCCCCATCCGTCCGCCGCCCAACCGGCCGACGCCGAGCCACGTGGCGTTCCCACACGCGAGATCGTGCGCCCGATCGATCCCACGACCTCGGGCTCCTCCGCCCTCCCAGGCCTACTGGGGGGCCTCGCCGCCCTGGTGGCCGTCCTCGCCGCGCTGTTCTTGTACTTGCACCGGCACTAACCCCGCCGCAGCCAGCGCGCGGCCGCAGCCTGCATCGCCCTGTCGCCGCACCATGCGGTGACGACGTTTGGGGCTTCAGGAATTTCCGCCGCCAATCGCGGATGGGCGAATTGCACGACGAGCACCTCCCGCTTGGCCGCGGCCGCCTGCTGGGAGAGCGCGGCAACGGCCTCGCGCGTCGCCGGCGCGTAGCCCACACGCCCTTTCCAAGCCCGCACCTCGCCAAAGAGCGCGATGATGAGCGGCGACCGCGCCGTCGGCGTCGGCGTCTCCACGACCCGCACATCCCACCCCCCACCCCTCAACGCGTCGGGAAACACCCCGCGATCGACCGTGTCGGGATCGTCATCGACGACAACGACATCGACCGGCGGCGCCAACGTCGGCACATGCCCGCGCGCCATCTTAATGACCCGCTCCGCGAGCGCCGCCCCCCACGCCGTGTCCGACATCGACGGCTTCCGATACGCGTTTGGCGGCGACGCCCACTGCGCCCACTTGAGGCGTCGTCTGAGCGATTGCCGAACCCGCTCCTCATCGAGGGCCCGCTCAGCGACCGCGCGTTCCAACGCCTCCACCGTGGCCGCGAGATCGGACGGCCCGAGCACCAGGTCGCACCCGGCCCGGATCGCCCCGATGACCGCCTCCGACTCCGTCCGCCCGTCGAGCACCCCGGCCATCGTCACCGTGTCGCTCACGACCAACCCATCGAACTTGAGCCGCTCCCGGAGCAACCAGTGCAGAATCTCCCGCGACAGCGTCGCCGGCGCCCCAGACGCGTCGAGCGCCGGATACGCCACATGCGCGGTCATGAGCGATGCCACTCCCGCATCGATCGCCGACCGAAACGGCACCAGATCCGTCTCGACCAGCGTGTCCATGGATGCGTGCACCACCGGCAACTCGCGATGCGAGTCAGCCGCCGTCCGCCCATGCCCCGGAAAATGCTTGCCGCACGCCAGCACCCCCTCGGCCTGACACGCGCCGATCCACTGCGCGGCATACGTCCCGACGAGCGCGGGAATCGCGCCAAACGAGCGCGACCCCATGATGGGGTTCGACGGGTCGAGATCGAGATCGCACACGGGCGCAAAGTCCCAGTTGACGCCCATCGTCCGCGCCTCGCGCGCCGTGAGACGCCCGGCGCGACGCACCGCGTCGATGTCGTCGAGCGACGCGATGGCGGCCAGCGGCGGCAGCCCGGTCGCCCCGGCGAACTGCTGCCCAGCCCCGCCCTCCATATCGGCGGCGATGAGCAACGGATGCCGCGACCGTTGGCGCAGCTCCTTGGTGAAC
>DATMNB010000035.1:0-10092 GCA_035569435.1 Gemmatimonadaceae bacterium | reverse complement strand
CCGACCAAGAACCCGGAGTGGAACAAGTCGCAGCCACCCGGATCACCGCCCATTCAGACCAAGTACACCACGCCGGAGTTCATTCCGGTCAAGTGCAACATCCACCCCTGGATGCACGGGTACTTCGCGGTGATGAACACGTCGCACTACGCGGTGACGGGAGCTGACGGCACGTTCTCCCTCGCCGGACTGCCGCCGGGCAAGTACACGATCACCGCATGGCAAGAGCACATGGGGACGCAGACGCAGGACGTGACGATCACCGGTAGCGAGACGGCCAAGGTCAACTTCGTGTTCAAGGCCACTCCGTACTAGAAGGGGGCGAGACCATCGTGGGCAAACTGTTCGCTGGACTCCTGACCGTCATCACGCTCGTGGCGACGTACGTGTTCGTCGCGCGCATCTGGTGGCTCCCGCCTGACATTTCGACCACCGGGCCCGGGATCGACAGCCAGTTGATGGAGACGATGTTCGCGACGGGTGTGTTGTTCGTCGCGGCGCAGCTGTCACTCGCCTGGTTTGTCTTGCGGACGGGTGACGACAAGAACCAGCGGAAGATCAAGACGTTTCCGGGAGGGTCGACGCCGCTCGTGGTCCTGGCGTCGGTCCTCGTCGGATTCGAGATCCTTGGCCTCACGCTGGTGGGGAGCAAGATCTGGGCGAACATCTTCCTCACGCCGGCCCCGGCCAACGCGCTGCATATCGACGCGCAGGCCGGTCAGTTCGCGTTTTACTTCCGGTACGCCGGGCCCGACGGCAAGTTTGGCGTCCCGCACCCGGACAAGATCGACGAGGGCGGCGGCAACTATTTTGGCCTGGACCCGCAGAACGACACGGCGGCTCGGGATGACATCGTCGCGGCGGAGCTGGCCGTCCCGGTGCACAAACCGATCCTCCTGACGATGCACTCCAAGGACGTCGGGCACTCGTTCTTTGTCCCCGAACTCCGGATTCAACAGGACTTTGTCCCCGGACTCGTCATCCCGCTCCACTTCACGGCAACCGATACGGGGCGCTCCGAGATCGTCTGCACGCAGCTTTGCGGCCTTGGCCATTACAACATGAAGGCGTACGTCCACGTGATGTCCCAAGACCAATTCGATAAGTGGCTCAAGGACCAGGCCGGACAGTAGGCCCCGCCATCGAACAGCCCGTTCAGACCCGTCCGTGAGGCAATTCATGCAGAATGTGTCAGCACCAGCAGTCGTCGATCGTCCCGCCGCGACGGAGCACCACCACGCGCCGCCGACCGGCTTCGTGCGTAAGTACATCTTCAGTCTCGATCACAAGGTCATCGGCAAGCAGTATCTCGCCCTGGCCCTGATCGCGGCGGTGACCGGCATGGTCCTGTCGTGGCTCATGCGTATTCACCTCGCGTTCCCCACGGCGCCCATTCCGGGTCTCGGTGTGATCGCGCCGACATCGGCCGCCGGCGGCGTGATCACGCCCGAGTATTACCTGCAGCTGATGACGATGCACGGCACGATCATGGTGTTCTTCGTGCTGACGACCGCACCGTTCGCCGGCTTTGGGAACTTCGCCCTGCCGATCCAGATCGGCGCCGAAGACATGGCGTTCCCGCGCTTCAACATGATGTCGTTCTGGGTCACGGCCGTCGGATTCCTGGTGCTGGTCGCCGCGTTCGTCGTCCCGGATGGACCGTCGCTCGGTGGATGGACCGCGTATGCCCCGCTCACGGCCGTGGGTAAGGTGGCGGGCCCGGGTATGGGGCTCGGCATGACGCTCTGGGCATTTTCGATTCTGATCTTCTGCATCGGTCAGCTGCTCGGATCGCTCAACTTCATCTCGACGACGCTCGACCTCCGCACCAAGGGGATGTCGCTGGCCCGCATGCCCATCGCCACGTGGTCCTGGTTCATCACGTCGGTGATCGGCCTCATCGCCTTCTCTGTGCTGCTGCCGGCCTGCGTCCTGCTCATCCTCGACCGCGTCGCCGGCACCAGCTTCTTCATCCCCGGGGGACTGGTCGTCAGCGACCATCAACTGACGCACTCCGGCGGGTCGCCGCTCCTCTGGCAGCACCTCTTCTGGTTCTTTGGGCATCCCGAGGTCTACATCGCGATCCTGCCGGGCTTCGGCATCATTTCCACGATCCTCCCGGTGTTCGCCCGCAAGCCGCTGCTCGGCCCCAAGGTCATGATCGGGTGCATGATCGCGATCGCGTTCCTGAGCTACACGGTGTGGGGCCACCACATGTTCTTGAGCGGCATGAGCCCGACATCGGCCATGCTCTTCTCGGTGCCCACGCTCATCATCACGATCCCTGCCGCCATTGTCACCCTGCTCTGGCTCGGCACCATCTACGGGTCGCGGTATCGGTTCACGGCGGCCGGTCTCTTTTGCCTCGGGTTCGTCTCGGTGTTCGTGACCGGCGGATTGAGCGGCTTCTTCCTCGCGCAGCCGTCGATCGACACCTATCTGCACGGCACGTACTTCGTGGTCGGTCACTTCCACTTTGTCATGGGCGTGGCGGCCATGTTCGGCATCTTCGCGGGGACTTATTTCTGGTTCCCCAAGATGACCGGCCGCATGATGAACGAGACGCTCGGCAAGTGGCACTTCTTCCTGTCGCTCCTCGGCGTGTACGGCGCGTTCATGCCGATGCACTACCTGGGCCTTGAAGGGGATATCCGTCGCTACTCGTCGTTCCCGGCCGACTATATGAAGGGATCCCTTCCCTTGCACCAGTTCATTACGGTCTTCGCCCTCCTGGCCGGGTTTGCCCAACTCCTGTTCGTGATCAACCTGATCTGGAGCCGCTGGCGCGGGCCGCAGGCGCCGGACAACCCGTGGGAGGCAACGACGCTCGAGTGGTCGACAACCTCTCCGCCGCCGTTTGACAACTTTGGCGGGAAGCACATCGTCGTGAACCATGGGCCCGAGGAGTACGGCGTCGCGGGCCCCGGGGGCACCGACTACATCATGCAGACCGCACCGGCCGACGCCGGGCAGGGTAGGTAGCCATGTCCAGAATTACTTCGCCCGACACGCCGTCACGGACGGGCGTGTGGGTCGGGATCGGCGCCATCGCGATGTCGTTCGCGGCATACACGAGCGCCATGGTGGTCCGGGGCGGGTCGGCCCCGGATTGGCAGCATTTCCGACTGCCCCCGATTCTGTATCTCAATACGCTCGTCATTCTCGCGTCCAGCGTCACGCTCGAGTTGGGGCGCCGGCAGTTCGTGCGCGCGGCCAACCGACCCGACCGCACGGGGGACGCGCAACTCGACGTGCCCGCTGGCGGGTTGTCGTGGCTCTATCTGACGCTTGCACTGGGCATCATGTTCCTCGCCGGACAGTGCCTGGCCTGGCTCGACCTCGCGGCGCAGGGGCTGTTTCTGGCGACCAACCCCAGTAGCTCCTTCTTCTACATCTTCACGGCCATGCACGGTCTCCACCTGCTCGGTGGCCTGGCCGGCATGATCTACGTGCTGGTCCGCGTGTCACGCGGCGCCGACACGGCGAGCGTCGGCGCGCTCGGCGCGGCCGCCCTGTACTGGCACTTCATGGGCGTGCTCTGGCTCTATCTCCTGGGGGTACTGGCGCTATGGGTGTGACCACGGCAGTTGAGTCCGGGCACGGAGTCGCGACTGCCGGACACGGGGCGATGTTGGAGCCGGCCGCGTACGGCATCCAGACCAAGAAGTTCGTGATGTGGCTGTTCATCACGGCGGATGCGGCCACCTTTGGCGCCATTCTCTTTGGCTATGGGTATCTGCGATACGGCAGCCCCAACTGGTCCACGCCCTTTGCGTTCTCGCCGACGATCATTAACGGCCTCGTCATGACGGTCATCCTGCTCACCAGCAGCCTGACCATGCTCTTCGCGGTCTCGTCGGCGCGCGCCGGCGAGCGATCGACGACCATCGGCTGGCTCGGCGCGACGATCGCCCTGGGCCTGCTTTTCGCCGGGCTCCACCTGCACGAGTGGTTCAACATGTTCCACGAAGGCTGGAGCGTATCCGCCAACCCACTCGGCGGATCCACGCTCTTTGGCGCGACGTTCTTCAGCATCACGGGGCTGCACCTCCTGCACGTCGTCTCCGGCGTCGTGGCCATCGGCGTGATCGCCCTCATGTACCAGCGCGGGCGCCTCGATGCGTCGTACATCGAGACGACCGGCCTCTACTGGCACTTCGTCGATCTGGTCTGGATGTTCGTGTTCCCACTCGTCTATCTCTTGAACGCCCACTAGGACAGGATATGGAAACCGCGGACGCACACGACAGCCCGTCCAGGAACCTTTATATCGGCGTTTGGGTCGGCCTGATCCTCATCGTGGCCATCGAAACCACGCTGACGTACGCCCACCTGTCGTCGGGGATGCTTCTCACGGTACTGCTGATCCTGGCGATTGTCGAAGCCGGGATCGCACTCCGATATTTCATGCACCTCAAGTACGAGCCCCCCGCCCTGACCTGGACGCTGGTCCCGGCGGTGGTGTTCGCGCTCCTGATGATGAACCAGTTCTGGGCAGATGCGCAGCGCATGCTGAACATGCGCTTTCCATCACCATAAGCCACACGCGAGGTCGCGAGCCATGATGGGCATGACATCTCAATTCATGACCGCCATGATGAGGTCCATGCTCATCCTGGCGGCCCCCGCGTTCTTCGTCGTCACTGGGGTCGCCGTGCTGGCCTATCGCAAGTGGAAGCGCGAGAGCGAGGAGTAAGGCGACTACACCGGTGGTACGTTCTCCCAACTGCCCGTGATGTCGATCGGCCATTCCTCCGAGCGTTCCTCTTCAGGGAGGTGTGGCCGATACATGATGACCTTCGCCCGCTCGAGCGTGATCAGGCCGCCGCCGATCATCTCATCCAACTCGGGCAAGATCGCCATGATCCGCTGCTCGGTCTCGACGCACTCTACGAGTACCGGCAGATCGAACGAGAGAAACTCATTACGATCGGTGTGCAGGCGTGCATGCGCGCCAAACCCCATAATGCCGCGATAGGCCGTCGCGCCCGCGTAGTGACGGTGGCGCAGTAATTCGATGATGGCCTGATACAGCGGCTTTCCGTGGTACTTGTCGCGCTCACCAATGTGGATGCGCATGAGCACGCGCTCGCCCTTGAACCCGTGCATTGATCCTCCGCGTTACTTACTGCACGCGAAACGCCACGCTCGCCCGCGTCGTGTCCCACACCAGCCCGATGACGCCGCCGGATCCCTCGGGCGCCACCTCGATCGTGAACTTCTCGACCGCTGGCGAGACCGACGCCGTGGTCATCGGGATGCGCGCCAGATCCTGATCCTCGTGGTACTCGGTTCCCCACTGCTTGGTCTGCTTGTTGACCACCAAGAGCCATGGGCCCGACTGCTTGGGGACCGAATACAGCGTGTAGGTGCCCGCAGGGACGGTCGTCCCGCCGATGACGAGCGGCTTACTGGTCACAAACGTCGTGGCGGCGTTAGCGCCGGTGCGCCAGACCTTGCCCCACGGGACGAGGCCCCCGTAAATGGCCCGGCCGCGCTTGGATGGCCGGCCATAATCGACGAGGAGATTGGCGCCCGACACGGTCGCGCGGGCGGTGTCACGGGGCGACGGGATTGGCGCCGGGGCGTCCTGCGCGGCGAGTGGCGCGGCACCGATGGCGAGGGCGGCGGCGAGCACGACGGAGGGTAGATGCATGCCCGAGAATATACTCACACGCGCCGGATGAGCAGTAGCGCACTGGCCGCCCCAGATGTGGCGAGGGCCACGCCGGCCAGCGCCGCCCCGTGAAACCGATCGTGCCCAAGAACCAACCCCAGCAACGCCGTCGCCATCATGCTGCCCACGTAGGCGGTGGCATCGTTGATACCGGACGCCGCACCTGCGTGGTGGGGGTCGACGGCCGCCATGACGGTGGCGGTGAGCGGGGCGACGCTCGTGGTCATCCCAGCGGCGATCGTCAGCACGACCGGAAGGACGTCGGTCCAGTAATGAAAGTGGCCGGGCCCGAGACGGAGCGCCAAGCCAAACCCCGCCGCGACAAGCAGCGGCCCGACCGTGAGGGGAAGGCGTGGTCCGATCCGCTCCGCCCAGCGCCCGATCGAACGCGAGCCCAGCCCCATCACGATCGGGAACGGTAGGAGCGCCGCGCCGGCAGCCGTCGAGGGATAATGCGCGACGCTGATCAAGACGTAGGGCAATAGGACGAGGAGCCCGCCGAGCGCGGCGTACAGCAAGAGCGTCAGCAATGTCACGCCGACGAACGTCCGCGAGCCAAAGAGGTCGAGCGGCATCATCGCTCTCGCGCCGAGCCGCCACTCGTTGGCGATGAAAGCCAGGAGCGCGAGGGGGCCGGCGATCAACGCGGCACCGATGAGGCCGGTAGCGCGGCCATGCTCAGGGAACTCGGTCAGCCCCCACGCTACAGCGCCAAGCCCGCAGGCCGCCAATACCGCCCCGCGCCAGTCCAGCGGAGCGACCGCCGCCGGCTCCGGGGTGTCTGCGATGTATCGATGCGCGAGCCAAAGGGCCACAGCGGCAAGCGGCAGGTTGATCAGAAAGATCGCGCGCCACCCCACGACCTCGATCAGCCATCCGCCGATGACGGGGCCCGCGGCCGCGGTAATTGCCGCCGCGGCCGCCCAGGTCCCGATGGCGCGGCCGCGCGCCTCGCCGGAGAATCCGGCCCCGAGTAGGGCGAGGCTCGTGGGGATGATCAACGCCGCGCCAACACCCTGCAGGGCGCGGGCGAACAACAGTGGACCAAATCCGGGGGCGAGCGCGCACGCCAGTGAGCCGACCGCAAACAGTGCGAGCCCCGCCATGAAGACCCGCCGGCGCCCGTACCGATCGCCCGCCGCGCCACCGAGCAGCACGAGCGCGCTGAGGGGGAGTAGGTAGGCGTTGATCAGCCACTGGATGTCGGCCGCCGTCGCCGACAGGTCGCGCTGGATGGTGGGGAGCGCCACGTTGACGACCGAGCTGTCCACAAACGCCACGCTCGACCCGAGGACGGTCGCGACGAGGAGCGCGGTCGGGTATGGGTTGGGTTGCGGCGTCGCCCCGGCGATGACGCCGTCGCCACACGGACTCTGGATCGCGCCCGTCACGCGCGCGCCGATGTCACCGCCCTGGCGCCACGTGCGGTCGGCCGGCGGCCAGGCGGCCGCTGCTGCGCGCGCGGAGGTAGGCCCAGATGTTTTCCATCTGCTCTGGGGTCAGTTGCGCTTTCCACGCCGGCATCCCCTTGTCGACGATGCCATCGGTGACCACCCGGATGAACGCGTCGTGGGTCATCGCACCACTGGGACCGACGGCACGGCGCAGGTCGGGCGCGAACGTGCTCCCGACGGCATCCTGACCGTGGCACCGATCGCAGTATGTATGGTAGATCTTCCAGCCGTCGTACTCGGTCTTGCTGACGGCGAGGCTATCCGTACCCGGAGTGCCGAGAACGGCCCGGCCCGCGATCAACGCCTTCCACGCAAGCGCCGCGATCCCCATTCCAATAGCAGAGCCGCAAGCAGCGCGCCAAACACCCATGGGGACCGCGTAGGATCGGGTGGAGCGCGACCAGCTCGCATGGTCGGCGCGGGCGGTCCGAGTGCGTCGATCAGATGGGCGAGCGGGGCCGCGTCGGCGTCAGGCGGGGGAGCTCGCTCGGTGCTGGGTGCGTAGGCCACGCTGGCCACGAGCGCCGTCCACCACGCCCGATGCCGCGCGACGGCGCTGTCCCCGCCCGTCATGCGCCACCGCCAACTATCGTCGTAGCCGACCTGCACGACGCGGCCCCTCTCGACGCGCCGGGCCGCGACGGCTACCACGTTGCCCTCCCGCTCCAACACCACGGCGTCGGGGACCAGTGCGGTCACCGGATAGAGTCCGCCGGAATCGCGTAGCCGCGGACCGGGCGTCCCGCTGTCCAGCCCGCGAAAGACCCGCGCGGCGCTGCCCACCACGACCAGGCCACCACCCGACCGCACGTAGGCCGCGATGTGAGGGACCGCCGGGGCGACCGAGCTGTCGACCGCGATCACAGCCGCGTACCGCGCCGTGTCGATCGCGGCGATGTGGCCCTGGATCACTCGAGTCTTCGGCGTGACCGCGAGCCTGAGATCGACCGTCCACCCCTCCTCCTCGAGGGACCGCACCAGGAACTTGGCTTCCCATCCGGCGCGCCCGAGCACGAGCAGGCGTCGAAGCGTGAGCGCCTCCGTGACGGCACCGCGCGCCGAGGTCCCATCGGCCACGCCATCGATGCCCCGCACCGATGCCGGGATCGTGACGGTGACTCCCTGCCCGCCCGCCGCCACGCGCAGGGAGTCGAGTGGTCCCAGGACATCCCGGACGACGACAGTCGCACCGCCGGGCGCGGCCACGCGCACGCGCGTCGCGCCGCGCGGATCCGCCACGGGCTCGGCGTCGATCGCGGTGGGCCCGAGTGCCGTCGTGGCGTTCCACGTCACCGCCGTTCCCTCGCGCCGGAGCGCGACGAGCCAGTGGCGCGCGTACGCGGGAAGGACCGCGCCCCTGTCCATCGTCACGTGCACTGCCCCGGGCGGCGCCGTGATCCACCGCTCCAACGCCGGTCGCACCACCGCGGCGTTGGCCTGCCCCACCGCGGCGACGGCGACCGGCCGTATCGCGCGCCAGAACGCCCACGCGAGGAGCGCGAACACGACCACGCGGAGGCCCCACTCGGCCGCGGCCCGCGGTTCAGCGCGTGAGGGCATACACAATGATGTTGACGCCGAACCTGGTGTTGTCGACCTCGTTGAACCGTTTGGAGTCAGGGTGGTATCCCCACTCCGAGCTGTAGTCCTTGCTCGAGTACAACACCTCGATGCGATTCCCCCGTAGCACGGCCTGGAGATGATCGTGGACGAGATTGTCCCCCCACCCATTCAACTCATGGGTCGTGTTCGGAGGCCCGTCCGGAAAGGCGAAGAAACACTGATAGAGCTCGTGCGTGTTGGGCAGATCGACGAGCCGCCCGGCCGTCCGTGTCAGCTCCTCGGTCGCGGTCTGATGGAAGACACCGTGGGTGTCGTGGTTGTGATCGTCCACGAACATCATCCCGCCCCGATCCAGGTACTTCTGCACGTTCCGCCGCTCGGCGTCGGTGAATCGGAGCGGCAGGTGACCCGTCACGTACAGCAGCGGATACTCGAACATCTCCCGCGATGTCAGTGGCACCACGACTCCCCGCGGCGCCACGTCGATCGCGGTGTAGCGCGCCACCGAGTCGATGAGGTTCGCGGGCACGAGCGGCGCGGCATCCCAATCGCCCGACTCGTACTTGGCCGTGGCAAAGACGAACTCACTCATGGACCGCTCCACGCCGACAACGTGCCCGACGCGGCCGGCGTCCCGATGATCGCGCGCTGCGCCCGGGCGAGCGCCGGCCTGGCATCGGCGCCGCGCCCCAGGGCCGTCACCGCGTCGTTCAACGCCGCCGCCAGCGGCGCGTTGCCCACCGTCAGCGCATCCACGCGGAGCACGATCAGCGAGTCCACCGCCATCCGCGCGACGGCCACTGCGAATCGTGCCGCGATCCGCGCGCGCAGGGTGTCCGATGGCGGCGCGGGCGTCCGCGGCCCGGCATCCGGCGTGCTGGTCCCCTTCATCCGTACCCGGTCGACGTCGACCACGATGCCCGGCGGCGGACCACGCAGATACAGGCGGTTGCCCGTCTCCACCTTGTCGACGGTGTCCACGTCCTGCGGGGGCTGGGCATCGAGGGCCAACGAGTCGTACTCCTGCTGCGTTGCCACGCGAATCGTTCGCGTTTCCGATGTGCCGACACCCGGTCCGCTCAGCGTATTCCCGTCGCGCACCACCGCGCGCACCGACAGCAGATCGCCGCCCTTGAGTCCCAGCGTGTCGAGTCGCACGACGGCCCGCAGTGTTCCCGTCTTCGTGTCGGCGAACGCGACACGCCCTGTGTGCGCTTCGCGGGCGTGGACGCCACCAACATCTTCCTCACCCGACGTGATCAGGAACTCGAAGTAGCCCTCACGCAGCCCGATATCGTCGGCGCCCTCGGCAACGAGGGTCAGCGTCCCCGTTGCCGGCTCCCGAATTGTCGCATCCCGCGCCGGGGCGGTGAGCACGACCGTGGGCGGCGCGTCCAC
>DATMNB010000034.1:0-2073 GCA_035569435.1 Gemmatimonadaceae bacterium | reverse complement strand
CGTCGAGGATGGCGACGGTGAGCGGCTTGCCCATCGCCCGGTTGCGATGGATGTTCTCGATCGTGACGGTGGCGTCGTCGACCAGGAGGCCGATGGCGAGCGACAGGCCGCCGAGCGTCATGATGTTGAACGAGTTGCCGGTCAGGTTGAGGCCGATCACGGCGGTGGCCATCGCCAGGGGGATCGAGATGCAGGCAATGACCACGCTGCGCCAGCTCCCGAGAAAGGCAAAGATCATCAGGCCGACGAGCAGCGCCGACACGACGGCCTCGCGCAGGACGCCGCCGATCGCCGCCCGGACGAACTTGGATTGATCGAAGTCCATCCGCACGTCGAGCCCGTGTGGCGCGACCTCGCGGATCTTGGGGATCATCGCCCGCGTGGCCTCGACGACCGCCAGGGTGGACGCATCGGCTTTTTTCAGAATCGTGAGATACGTGGCGCGGCGGCCGTCGACCCGGACGATGTTGGTCTGCTCGGCGTAGCCGTCGCGGACACGGGCGACGTCGCCGATGGTGACGAGCGCGCCATTGACGACCTTGACGGGAATGTCGGCGAACCCGGCGACGCTCGCCGGACTCGAATTCATCGAGACGTCATACTCGCGCGTGCCGATCCGCGCGGTGCCGGCGGGCAGGATGATGTTGGATTGCTGGAGCGCCGTCAGCACGTCCTGGGCCGAGAGGCCCCGGCTGTTCAGCGATTTTGGATCGACGTCAATGGTGATCTCGCGGACCTTCCCGCCGTAGGGCTGGGGCGTGGCGAGGCCGGGAATCGTGAAGAGCCGGAGCCGGACGAAGTTCTGCCCGTAGTCGGCGATGTCCTGTTCGGGCATCGTGGACGACGACATCGTGACCTGGGCCACCGGCACGTTGGACGCGTTGGACTGAATCACGTACGGTGGCGTGATGCCCGGCGGCATGGCCTTGATGGCCGTCTGCGATGAGGCGACGATCTGGGCGATCGCCGTGGCAATGTTGGTGCCCGGCTGGAAGTACACCTTGACGAGACCGACGCCGTACTCCGACTGGGACTCGATACGGGAGATGCCGTTGACCGTCGAGGACATCCCACGCTCGGAGAGCAGCACGACGCGGGCTTCCATGTCCTGCGGGAGCATGCCCGGATACGTCCACACGACGGCTACCACCGGGATGTCGATCAACGGGAAGATGTCGACCGCCATGCGTTGGCCCGACAGGACGGCCATGAGCATGAGGACGAAGCAGGCGACGGCGATTGTATACGGGTTGCGCAGCGCGAGGCGGACGATCCACATTAGCGGAGCTTATGGACCGAAGGGTTCATCGCACAATCTCACATACGGTTATCCTAGCATTACCCTTCGTTATGCCATTCAGCGTTCGCCTGCTCCGGGTGTTCGTGGCCGTCGCGCAGCGGCAGAGTTTCACGCGCGCCGCGGAGCAGCTCGGGCTGACGCAGCCGGGGGTGTCGAAGAGCATCCGCGAGTTGGAGCGCCAGGCGGGGACGCAACTGGTGGAACGCATCCAGACGGGGGTGCGGTTGACCGAGGCCGGGACGATTCTGGTCGGCCATGCGCGGGCGATTCTGGCCGAGGAGCGCGCCGCGGAAGATGCGCTTCACGCGCTCCGCGGACTTGGTAGCGGGTCACTCCGGATCGGTGCGAGCCCAACGATCGCGACGTACCTGTTGCCGACGCTGGTCCAGGCGTTCAGCGTGCGCCATCCGGCCATCGAGCTGCACCTCCAGACGGCGCGATCGCGCGCCGTCGCCGCCGCGCTCCTCGAGCGCGAGCTCGACATCGGATTCGCCGAAGCCCCGGTGCCGGAGGATGCGCGGCTCAAGGTCATTCCGTGGCGCGATGATGAGCTGGTCGTTGTGGCGGCGCCGTCGCATGCGCTGGCGCCCCAAGCCCCGATCCCGATCGCCGCGCTGGCCACTGAGCTGTTGGTGTTGCGTGAGCCGGGGTCGGGGAGCCGCAAGACGGTGCTCGACATGCTGCAGGCGTGCGGCGTCGTCCCACATCGGACCATGGATGCGGACAGCGTCGAATCGATCAAGCGCATCGTGGCCGCCGGGCTCGGTGTGTCG
>DATMNB010000033.1:0-11543 GCA_035569435.1 Gemmatimonadaceae bacterium | reverse complement strand
CGCGTATGCCAGCGCGTTCTGATACGCCACCTCCGCCAACCCAAGCCCCTGCAGCCCCACGCCCAGCCGCGCGCCATTCATCATGGTGAACATCGCCCGCATCCCCTTGTGCGGCTCACCCACCAACCACCCACGCGCATTCTCAAAGTTGAGCACACACGTCGCGTTGGCCTTGATCCCCATCTTGTGCTCGATGGCGCCACACGTGACACCATTCGCGCGACCCGACGTCCCTTCCTCGTTGGGCAACAGCTTGGGCACGAGCAGCAGACTGATCCCCTTGGTCCCCGGCGGCGCATCCGGCAGCTTGGCCAGCACGAGGTGGATGATGTTCTCCGTCAGGTCGTGGTCCCCCGACGAGATGAAGATCTTGGTCCCACTCACGAGATACGCCCCGTCGCCGGCCGGCACGGCCTTGGTCCGGATCATCCCAAGGTCCGTCCCCGCATGCGCCTCGGTGAGACACATCGTCCCACTCCACGACCCATCGACCAGCCGCGGCAGAAACCGCTGCTTGAGCTCCTCATCCCCCCACCGCTCGAGCAGGTTCGTCGCGCCATGCGAGAGTCCCGGATACATACTGAAGGAGAGATTCGCCGAACACAGCATCTCGTCCAGCACGAAGTACGAGAGATGCGGCAGCCCCTGCCCGCCAAACTCCGGCGGCGCCGTCATGGCGGTCCACCCACCCGCCCGGTAGGCATCGTAGGCGTCCTTGAACCCCCGCGGCGTGCTCACACCGCCACGCTCCAGACGACACCCTTCGCCGTCGCCTGTCTGGTTGAGTGGCGCGACAACCCCCTCGCACAACCGCGCGGCTTCCTCGAGGACTGCCAGCACCACGTCGGGTGTCACCTCCTCGTACCCACGAAACCCCGTCAACTGCGCGACATTGTGTACCTCCTCGAGGAGGAAGCGGATCTCATCCAGCGGTGCTTTGTACGTCGGCACGTCATGTCCCCGCATGCGAGAAAACTTCAAAGATGCCGGCGGCACCCATCCCGCCGCCGACGCACATCGTGACCATCCCCAACCCTCCACCCCGCCGGCCCAGTTCGTAGATCAACTGCGTGGTGAGCTTGGCCCCGGTCGCGCCGAGTGGATGGCCGAGCGCGATCGCCCCGCCGTTGGGGTTGACCCGAGTCATATCCATCCCCACCCGCCGCGCCACGGCCACCGCCTGCGCCGCAAACGCCTCGTTGAACTCGATCAGATCGATCTGATCGAGCGTGAGCCCCGCTTTCTTGAGCGCCTTGGGAATGGCGTTGATCGGCCCCACGCCCATGATGTCGGGCTCGATCCCAGCCACGGCGTACGTGATGAGCCGCGCCAGCGGCGTGATGCCGTCGGCACGTGCCTTCTCTCGATTCATGATGACCACCGCCGCCGCCCCATCGGACAGCGGACTCGCATTCCCGGCCGTCACCGTCCCGGCGCCCGGCTTGAACGCCGGCCGCAGCTTCGCCAACCCCTCGAGCGTCGTATCCGACCGCGGCAGCTCGTCCCGGTCAAACGCTCCAACCGGCACGATCTGCTCGGCAAAGACGCCGGCGGCGACCGCCGCCGCGGCCTTCTGCTGGCTCTCGTACGCAAACCGATCCTGGTCCTCCCGCGTCACCCCAATGCGTTCGGCGACGCGCTCGGCCGTGAACCCCATCCCGATGTAGCTCGCCGTCAGCGCCGGATGCAGCCGCGTGTGATATCCCGACATGGGCACCTGGCTCATCATCTCCACCCCGCCGGCAACGACGACGTCCTGCATCCCGCTCATGACCGCCTGCACCCCTTGGGCGATGGTCTGCAACCCCGAGGAACAGAACCGGTTCACCGTCACGGCCGACGCCTCCACCGGAATCCCCGCCCAGAGCGCGGCATTCCGCGCGACGTTGAGCCCCTGCGAGGCTTCAGGCATCGCGCACCCGAGCACGACGTCATCGATATCGCGACCGTCGACGCCCGCGCGCCGCACCGCCTCCTTGAGCACGGTCCCGGCGAGATCCACCGGGGCCACGCCCGCCGCGGCCAACGCGCCGTCCGGCTTCCCCTTCGCCACCGCGCTGCGCACGGCGGATACGATCACGGCTTCACTCATGGTCGATAGCTCCCTAGTTTCTCAGCGGCTTCCCGGTCTTGAGCATGGAGGCGATGCGCTCCTGCGTCTCCCGCGTCCCGAGTAGCCTGAGGATGGCCTCGCGCTCGAGGTCCAGGATGTCTTGCTCGGTGACCGTCCGGGGCGGCCCGTCGCCCCCGCACAAGACACACGCGATCTCGTGTCCGATGCGCACATCATGTGCGGTGGCCTGCCCCGACTCGCGGAACGCGAACAGGGCGTAGTTCAGATTACCCATGCCCTCGCGCCCCAACACCCGAATCGTGCCCGGCGCCGGCGTGACGTAATCCGGCGCGAGGTCGAGCACGCGCCGCTTGGCATCAGCGATCAGCAGATCGCGGTTCATCGTGATTCGATCGCTCGACCTGAGGAACCCCTTCCGCTGGGCATCGAGCCCGCTCGTGCTCGTCTGCGCCATGGCGATCAGCTGAAACGCCCGCTTGACCGCCTCAAATGGATCGGCCTCCGGATACGGCTCGAGCTCCCGCGTGAAGCGGAAGAGGAGCTCCTTCGTCCCGCCCCCTGCCGGGATCAGCCCGACACCAACCTCCACGAGCCCCATGTACAGCTCCGCGTGCGCCTGCACCGCGTCGGCATGCAACGTGAATTCCGAGCCGCCGCCAAGCGTCAGCCCATGCGGCGCGGCGACCACCGGGAACGGGGCGCGGCGGATACTCAGCACCGTATCCTGAAACCGTTTCACGCGCGCCTCCAATACCTTCCACTCGCCGCCCTCGGCGAGGTTGGCCCCTGCCGAGAACGCGCGCGCATCATCGTTGCCCAGCACCAGGCCGACCAACCGATCCCGTTGGATCCGCTCGATCGACCGCTCCACCATGTCCAACGCCCCGCCACCGAGCGTGTTCATCTTGGACCGAAACTCGAGCACCGCGACCCCATCTCCGAGATCGAGCAGCCGCGCGCTGTCGTTCTCGTCGAGCACCGCGCCGGCGTGGCGCGCCAGCGGCGCCAGTTTGATCGCCCCGCGCGCGACCGCCGGCACCGGCCGATACTGCCCGTCGAACCCGCGATACTCCTCCTCTCGGTACCAGCTCGCCCCTGCCGACGCCGGCTCCTCCAACCCGAGCTCCCGAAACCCACGCCGCAGCCCATCGACGCCGATCATGTCGATGACCCGAAACGGCCCCGCCTCATGCCCGTAGCCCCACTCCATCGCCCGATCCACCGCGACCGGATCGTGCGCCAGCGCCGGCGCCGTTGTCAGCGTATAGTGCGCAGTCCGAAGGACGGTCTGCCGCACGAATTCCCCGTACTTCCCCGGCAACGCCAGCGCACCACGCACGCGCTCCGGCAGGGGCAACCCGCCCAGCCGCGCGAGATCGGCGTCATCCGGCTTCCGCTGCGGCACGTACTGCCCGCCCGCCGGATCAAACGTCAGAATGTCTTTGCCCCGCTTCTGGTAGTAGCCGCCACCGGTCTTGTCGCCGAGCCGCTGGCTGGCCACCATCCCGTGCACCCACTCCGGAAGCGAGAAGTCCTCGCCCGTCGCCGCGCCGAGCCCCGCCGCCACGTGCGCCAGGACGTCGATCCCCGCGATGTCGCCGGTACGAAACGTCGCAGATCCCGGCCGGCCGATGAGCGGCCCGGTGAGCGCGTCGACCTCCTCGATCGAGAGCCCCAGCGCCGCCATCTGCGCAAGCGCCACGGTCGTGCTTTTCACGCCGATCCGGTTGGCGATGAACCCCGGGGCGTCCTTGGCGATCACGATACCCTTGCCGAGCATCCGCTCGGCAAACTCGCGCACGGCGTCGAGCGCGTCGGGCGCCGTGTCGGCGGTCGGGATCAGCTCCAGCAGGTGCATGTAGCGCACCGGGCTGAAAAAGTGCGTGCCGAGGAAGTGGCGCTTGAACCCCGCCGACCGGCCCTCGGTAAGCACGCGCATCGGGATGCCCGATGTGTTGGATGCGACGATGGCCGACGGTCTCACGATCTGCTCCAGCCGGGCGAACAGCGCCTGCTTGGGGCCCGGCTGCTCGATGATCGCCTCGACGATCCAGTCGCAGTCGGCCAACAGCCCGAGATCGTCCTCCGTGTTGCCGGTCCGCACGAGCCGCGCGCGCTCGGCGTCCATAAACGCCGCCGGCTTTGCCTTGACCTGCCGCTCGAGCCCCTGCTGCGCCACGCCTGGCACGTCGAGGAGCACCACGGGGATGCCCGCCGACGCGGCCAGCGCCGCGATGCCTCCACCCATCGTGCCGGCGCCGACGACGCCGATCTTCCGGATTTGCATGCACGAGCTCCCTGAGAAGTTCATGGCTGGATATGGAGCGCGAGAAGCGCCTGCCGCACGTCGTCCGGGATGGGCGTCGGCCGCCGTGTCGCGCGATCGGTATAGACATGCACAAAGAACCCGGCCGCCGCGGCCTCGGGCTCGTCATTGCGAAACAACGCGATCTCGTACCGCACGCTGGACGTGCCGATGTGGGCGACCCGCAGCCCGGCGGTGACCCGATCCGGAAACGTCACCGGCCGGAAATAGCGGCACCCCGTCTCGACCACGAGCCCGATCGCCGCGCTCGTTCCGATGTCGAGCACCCCTCGATCGATCAGCCACCGGTTCACGGCCGTATCGAAGAAGCTGTAGTACACCACGTTGTTCACGTGCCCGTACGCGTCGTTGTCCATCCACCGGGTGTCGAGCACCGTGTGGTACGGATACTCCGTCAACACCGGATGCCACGCAGGTAGATGTCGAGGTGCGCGTCAAGGTAGCCCCGGTCAAATCGTTTCCGGCTATCGAACCGCGCCAGCGACGCGTTGTATTCAAAGGCGTACTGGATGGGCGCCATGAGCAGGCGGCAGCTGTACTGCACGTCGTGTGGCCGGAACTCACCGGCGGCGATCCCGCGCTTCAGCACCTTGACGAACATCGCGCGGCCGCGATCGAGCACCTCCGTCACGTAGTGGCGCGCAAGCTCCGGAAACCGCTCCGCCTCTCCCCCGATGAGCTGCGGGATCCCGGCATACCGCGGATCGGTCGTCGTCGTCTTCCACCAGCGCCGCGTCAGTTCGATCAGCAGCGACTCCGCCGTCCCCTGATGCGCGCGCACCCGCTGCTCGGACGGCGTGAGCATGGCATCCATCGCCTGCATGACGGCGGCCTCGAACAGCAACTCCTTGCTCGCGAAGTAGAGATAGACCGTTCCGGTCGTCACCCCCGCCTGCCGGGCCACTTCCTGGACCCGCGCGGCCGAGAAGCCCTGCCGCACAAACACGTCCAGCGCGGCCTCCAGAATCTCTCCAGGCCGCGCGTCTTTCCGCCGCTGCCAGCGGGGGGGGACCGACTCTCGGACGATGGCGGGCACGATGCCTCCGGGGTCGACGCTTACTTACTGAGTGCTCAGTAAGTAAGCATCGACCCCGCCATCGGCGCAACAGCCCCTATGCGCCCGCAGCCCCCACCGGCCGGCGCAACCGCCGCACGCCGAACCACACCCCCGCCAGCACCACGCCGAGCGGCAGGATGACACCCAGTGAGGCGATACCAGCCGCGATCAAGCCGACGAAGTTGCGCCACGCCTGGTGCGCGGCGTCGCGCAGCGGGTGCTCGCCCGGCGTGTCCGCCAGCACGGCGGCATGCTCGTGCACGGTAATGTCCAGGGTGCTGACCGCCGCATGCGTCCGTAAGTAGCGCATCCGCCCCTCTGCCTGCTCGATCTCTCCCCGTACGCGCGACAGCTCCTGCTCGACATTGAGCACGTCCTTCAGCTTGCCCGTCCGGGTCGCCAGCAGCGCGATCAACCGCTCCTCCAGCCGGCGCGAGTTCGCCACCCGTGCCCCGACGTCGACGTATTCCTCGCCGACGTCCTGCGCCGTCACGTTCACCGACTCGACCTTGCCGAGCGGCGCCAACCCCGTGAGCACCTGATCGAACCGCTCGACGGGGACCTTGAGCTGTACCGTCGCCGACTTCACGTTGTCGGCCCCGGTCTGGGCCGAGCTGTTTGCCACGTACCCACCCACGCTCCGCGCCAACTCGCGCACCTGTCCCACCGCCGGATCGACCGCCCCGACCTCGATCGACGCCTCCCCGGTTCGGATGATCATCGGGCTCGCCGCTGCCGTGCTGGCCGAATCGGCCATCGTCGCGAACGCGACCGTCCGACCTTGCTCCGCGCGCATCGGCGCACTCGCGGCCGCAACCCGGTCCAGCCGCATGTCATCCTTGGGCGTCGCCCCGGGCTGCCGACACCCGGCGATCACGGCAACCAACACCAGCAGCATGGCACGCATGTCGAAGCCTCGACGAAATGGGTTCTCTGATGAGACGCCACCGCCGGTCCGACTTGCACAGATGCAGCGAAAAGAAAAAGAGCGCCTCCGGACATCCCGGAAGCGCTCTTTCGTTACGAGGACGGGGTGTCCGCTACTACCTCACCCGCACTCCGAAAACCCACACACGTGACACTTCGCGCACCCCTCCGCGAACTCCAACGACGACCCGCAATCCGGGCACTGCCCGATGAACGACGTGTCATTGGAGTACGCCGCAAACTCAGGCTGCGGCCCAACGTGCGTGGGCTGGACAATCGATACAGGCGCTGGCGCCGTCTTGGCGTTGTCAGCCGCCAACAACTCCTGCTGAATCCCCTGCTTGTACCGCCACCAATTCTCCAACGCGATCCCGATCGCGTCGGGCACGGACAGCACCTTGTTGGGCCCCAACCCCGTGGCACGGTCTGACGCAATCCCCCGCAACTGCTGCCGGATCTCCTGCAACGGAATCCCCGACCGCAGCGCGACCGAGATCAGTCGCCCCATCGCCTCGGCGTCAGCCATCGCCGCCCCACCCGCCTTGCCGAGGTTAATGAACACCTCGAACGGCTGGCCCCGATCGTCCTCGGTGATCTGTACGAACATCGTGCCGAGCGGCGTCTCCTGCCGGATCGACGTCGCCCGCAACAGATCCGGCCGCGACCGCTTGGCCCGCCGCTGCAGATTCTCCGCCTCGACGTCGAACAACGCCTTCTTGAGTCGCTCGATCTCTGCCCGCGACTCGGCCAGCGTCCCCTGCAACTCCCCGATCTCGCGTTTCTCCGACGCGCCACTCGCCGCGACACCCGGCTTGTCGCGCTCGGCTTTGGCCTTCTCCGTCGCCCCGGTCGACAGGACCTGCCCGTCCCGCGACCCGTCGCGGTAGACCGTCACGCCCTTGGCCTGGAGCTCGAACGCCATCTCGTAGATCGCCCGCACATCCTCGACCGTCGCCGTGTGCGCAAAATTGGTCGTCTTGCTGATGGCACTGTCGCAGTGCTCCTGAAACGCCGCCTGCATCCGCATGTGCCACTCGGGCTTGATCGCATTCGCCGTCACGAACACCCGCTGCCACCGCTCCGGCACCTCGGGGAAATCGATCCGCCCTTCTTTGGCGATCCGCTCCATGAGCGCCTCGGAGTACCACCCCTCGCGCCGCGCAATCGACACAAAGTCCTCGTTCACGTCAGGCATGAAGCTGCCTGCCTGATTCCGCATGAACGCCACCGCAAACAGCGGCTCCAACCCCGACGAGCAGTTGGCAAAGATCGAGATCGTCCCCGTCGGCGCGATCGTCGTGACGTTGCAGTTCCGGAGCAGCTGCATCGGCCGCACCCGGTTCCCCCGGCCGTCACGCGCGCACGTCTCATCCGGCCCCCAGATCGACCGCGCCCACTCCGGGAACGCCCCACGCTCGTGCGCCAACCGCTCGCTCTCGCGCTTCGCCTCGGTGTCGAGGAACGCCATCACCTGGCGCCCAAAGTCGACCCCCTCCGGCGAGTCATAGGCAATCCCGAGCCGCACCAACGCGTCGGCAAAACCCATGAGCCCCAGCCCGATGCGCCGGATGCGCTTGGACAGGACGTCGATCTCCTGCAACGGATACTTGTTGACGTCGATGACGTTGTCGAGGAAATGCGTCGACAGATGGATGTCCCGCCGGAACGCATCCCAGTCGACCTTCCCATCGCGCACGTAGTACCCGACGTTGATCGAGCCCAGGTTACACACGTCGTACGGCAGGAGCGGCTGCTCCCCGCAGGGATTCGTTGCCTCGTACGAGCCAAGATGCGGCACCGGATTGTACCGGTTCGCCTCGTCGATGAAGTAGCACCCCGGCTCACCCGTGCGCCACGCGCCCAGGATCATCGCATCCCACACCGTGTTCGCATCGAGCTGACCAACGACCGCGCGCGTCTTGGGATCCTTGAGGTCGTACGTCGTCCCATCACGCACCGCGGCCATGAACTCGTCCGTCACCGCGACCGAGATGTTGAAGTTCACGATCTGCGTGATGTCTTCCTTGCACCGGATGAAATCGAGGATATCCGGGTGGTCGACCCGCAGAATCCCCATGTTCGCCCCGCGCCGCGTCCCGCCCTGCTTCACCGCGTCGGTCGACGCATCGTAGAGCTTCATGAACGACACCGGCCCCGACGCGACCCCCGTCGTCGACCGCACCATCGAGCCCTTGCCCCTGAGGCGCGAGAAGCTGAACCCCGTCCCGCCCCCGCTCTGATGGATGAGCGCCATCGACTTGAGCGTATCGTAGATCCCGTCGCGCCCGTTCGACAACGCGTCCTCGACCGGCAACACGAAACACGCCGACAGCTGCCCCAGCGGACGACCCGCGTTCATCAGGGTCGGCGAGTTGGGCTCGAACCGGCGCTCCGTCATCAGCCGGTAGAACTCCTCCGCCACCCACTCCACCGCCCCGTCGCTCGCCCCATAGCGCCGATCCGCCTCGGCGATCGTGGTCGCCACTCGCCAGAACATCTCCTCTGGCTTCTCCACCGGCTGGCCGCTGGCATCTTTGACGAGATACCGCTTCTCCAACACGATGCGCGCGTTAGCGCTGATGTTCGCGGGTCCGGACGGGGGCACGGTCGGCAAGCCCATGGCGACCACTCTCCTGCTGTGTACGATTTCTAAGGCGATCTGGCGAGGGAGCGGATTGTAGCTCTACTCGTGTTTCCGCGCCAGTTATCGGTAAGTCGTTGAACGACAATACGTTAATTATTCAACATCACAAGTAGGGCCTCGCGTCGCGTATCCACGGTTACGACACCGTCACGGCGCCGTTACCGGCCAACCGCAAAGCCAAATTTCCGCTCAAACAAATATAGCGCATTTAGTTACGATTCGCGCGCCACCTCATATCCCAGTCGAGCCCGCCAGCCTATCCACACCCGGAATTTGCCCAGAGACACGACTAGAAAAACCTAGAACGACAACCCAAAGCTCACGTAAGGATCCACCACCGCCGCCCCGTACCGCTGCCGGTTCGTCACCGGCGCGGCCAACCCAAACCGAAACCGATACGGCACGTCATACTGCAATGCCGCGTCCACCGTGAACTCCGCCCCGGCCGACGAGAGCAAGAACCGCGACACATCCCCCGGCGAACACGCAATCGGCACCGCCCCATGGTCGAGCGGACACCACGCCTCCCCGGCATCGTAGAACATGGTGAGCGACGTCTTCCCTAAGAACACCGGCAACAAATGAAACCCGCGCGCCGCAACCGCCAACGGCAGCCGATACTCGATCGATCCCGTGAGCGCCCGCGTCCCCTCCTGCGTATTCGGCGCAAACCCGCGCACAAAGAACATGCGTGTCAGATCCCCGACCGATAGCCCCGGCACCACGTTCAACAACGTCCCGTTCCGACCGCCGACCTGAAACTCCGACGTCGCATTATTGTCTTCCCACCCGGCCGCGACGTACGCCGCGAGCACATGGTGCGCAAAGCCCGGCAGATCGAGCGACTTGTACACACTGAGCTGCCCAAACGCGTACCGCGAGCTGTTCACCGGCGCCGTCACCTGCCACCGCTGCTGCCCCGTCACCGACACCGACAGCCCGTCCTCGGGCGAGATCGCCAACCCAGGATTCTTGACGTTGGACCACGCGAGCGTCGTGAACACCGATGGATACTGCGGGTTCGATCGATAGATCGGATTGAGCTGGTCGAGAAACACCCCCGGCTCGGTGTGATACCCCCGCGCCTCCCACTCGGCGCCCACCGTCCACGACGCGCTCGACCGCACGCGCGTCCGCAGCAGCGTCGCGCTGAGCGACGCCGCCAGCGTCCGGTGCACGAGCAGTCCCACGACGTTGCCGGCCGAGCTCTGAAGGTTCTGGTGCTGCCAGAACTCGCTGAGCCCCACGCCGATGATGGGGAGCCCAAACCCGCTATAGGTGTACCCGATATCGACTTCCGGCTCATTGATCCGCGCCGGGTCGATGAGCACATCGGCGGCATACGAGTGCCGCCCGACGACGTCGGCCGCCGACGTGTAGGCGCCGATCTGAAAATCCCCGTTGTCCGTCTGCCCGATCGACGGCGTCCAGTACGTCGGCACGAGCCCGCGCCACGGCTGGTACCGGTGCGCCGGCGCGCTGTCGTACGCCACTGGCGGCATGGCCACGGTATCCACCGCGGCATTCGAATCCGCCATCGGCAACGCCCGCGCGGGATCGAACGGCGCGATCGCGATGTGATACCCATCCCCCCGGTACGTCGAGAGCGCCAGCCACCGTCCATCGGGCGACACCGCGGGGTAATACACCGCGGCCCCAGCACCGCCGAGCCGCGCGATCACACCGCTGTCGAGCGTCGCCATGTAGACCTCGGTCCGCCCCGACCGATCCGACGTGAACACGATCCGACGCCCGTCCGGCGTCCACGTCGGCGACGACTCGACCGTTTGCGACCGTTCCAGCACCTGCTGCACCGTGCCGACGGTATCCAGTAACACGAGCTCCGACCACCCGCCCCGCATCCACCGCACCGTCACGATGCGCTGCCCGTCCGGCGACCACCGCGGCTCCGCCCACTGCGTATCGGGCGTGCCCCGGGTCAACGGCTTGATGCGCCGCCCATCAACCGACACGAGCACCAGTCGCGTCGACGCCGGGATGTCCTGTACGGCGACGATCGTCGAGTCGCTGGTCGGCCGCACGTCGGGATACGAGAGCCGTTTCCCGTGCGTGAGCCGCCGGTTGTTGCGATAGAGATCGTTGCGAAACACGTACGGCGACGTGAAGTCCGGTTGGTCGTACATGAGCGTGCGGCCGTCGCCGATCGGCTGGTTTGGATCCGTGCCGTTCCGGCGCGACAAGCGTTTGACGCGGCCGTCTGTCGTGACCATGTAGACCCCCGGCACATCGCGCTCGGGGTTCGCGGCATAGATCAGCGTCGTCGAATCCCGCCACCGCGGGAAATACGCGACATAGCCCGTCCGCGTGATCTCCCGAACCCCGCTCAGTCCAGGCGGCGGCGCCAGATGCTCGGCCACCACCGCGCGATGCAGCGAATCCCGATACGTCCGCCAGGCATCCTCGAACGAAATACCGAACGCTTCCTTGGCCGACCGGTCCAGCATGTACGGAAAGAACTGCCCGCTCGAGTTCTCGACGAATTGGCCGATCTTGT
>DATMNB010000032.1:0-3461 GCA_035569435.1 Gemmatimonadaceae bacterium | reverse complement strand
AGCTCTCGTGCACGTGGAGGTACGCCGCATGACTCACACTGTGGCCCGCCATCCCGGCCACATCATCGGTGCGCGCGATGAGATCCGCCAGCCGTTGAATCGACCGGTGTAAGAACGCGTCGCGATGCCCGAGGCGCACGCCACTGTCGTGCATGCCCGCATCCGGCGCGACCCGCAATTCGGCATACCGAATCAAACCGCCCGTGGCCTGCGCCCGGTACCGTCGCCCGGCGGGAACGAGCGACACCTCGTCCGCCCCGAGCGGCGCGACCGCCGCGCCGACGCCGTCGACCTCGGTCTCAATATCGCGAACTGAGCCGTGGAGGTGCGCGATGACAACGTGATTGTCGTCGCGGACCGTCCAATCGGTACGGACGCCGACGTGCTCTTGTACCACGCGTACCTGGACCGCACCCCAGCGGCCGGCTGCCGATGTCATCTGTACCCCGGAGATTGTGAAAGCGGCCGAGTTCACCGACCCGTCAAAATAAGAATCGTTCGAAGGTCGGGAACGTTCACGATGACGGAGTATGGATGATGGCACAAGGCGACTTACGAACCGCGATCGTGACCGGCGCATCCGGT
Source organism: Gemmatimonadaceae bacterium (assembly GCA_035569435.1). GTDB lineage: Bacteria > Gemmatimonadota > Gemmatimonadetes > Gemmatimonadales > Gemmatimonadaceae > DASRDS01. The sequence continues at coordinate 2,876 of DATMNB010000032.1, read as the reverse complement.
TCGATCGGACGCGCCGCCGCGCTGCGACTTGCGCACGATGGCTTCGCGGTCGTCGTCCATTACGCCGGGAACCCGACACCGGCGCACGCGGTCTGCGCCGAAATCGTCGCCGGAGGCGGCCGCGCGCGCACCGCCCAGGCGGACATCGCGAGCGCGCCAGACGTCGAGCGCCTCTTTGCCGACACCATCGGCGCCTATGGTCGCCTCGACGTGGTGGTGCACTCGGCCGGCATCATGCCGCGCGCGCCCATCGCTGGTGGCGATGTCGAACTGTTCGACCGCGTGATCGCGACGAATCTCCGGGGCGCGTTTCTCGTGCTCGCGCAGGCGGCCCAGCACGTCGGCAGTGGCGGCCGCATTATTGCCCTGTCGAGCAGCGTCCTGGCGAAGAACTTCCCCACGTATGGCGCCTACATCGCCGCCAAGTCCGGGGTCGAAGGGCTGGTCCACGTCCTGGCCAATGAGCTCCGCGGGCGCAACGTGACCGTGAATGCCATCGCGCCGGGACCGGTGGCGACCGACCTGTTCCTCCACGGCAAATCGCAGGCGGAGATCGACGCATTCGTCAAGATGCCGCCGCTCGAGCGGCTCGGACAGCCGGATGATATCGCACGCGCCATCTCGTTTCTGGCCGGCCCGGACGGCGGATGGGTCAACGCTCAGGTACTGCGAGTCAATGGAGGTTTCGCATGAGCAACGTCATACTCATCACCGGCCCATCGAGCTCGGCGACCTACTCGCCCGGGTGGTATGTCCGCTCGGCGTGGCCCACGAGCTGGCCCGGGTAGAAGTACACGTCCCGTAGGTCGCCGGTGCTGTACCGCGCGGCTTGATCATTGAAGTGCCGCGATGCCGGATCACCGCTTTCACCACCCGCCGTGATTGCTCTGGCGCGCACGCTGTCGCCAAATTCGATCACGGCCACAAAGCTGTTCCCCATCGTGCCATACATCTTCTTTGTTCCGGGATACGTCCGCGCGGCAAACGAGGCCAGCGACCCCCATTTGGAGTACGTGAAGCCCACGGGAATGCTCGGCTTGGCGTCGTCGAACGGCTGCGCGAGGTCGCCGGTGAGTCGCTGGAATCGGTTCACGTCCCCCCACGCCGTCTTCCAGCTCCCGAAATTCGCCGTGAGCGTGTCGGAGGCCGCGGCCAACGCCTGCACTTGCTGCTCGGCTGGACCGCCTCGCCGCTCCATCTCTTCTCCCCAATACACGGCGAGTGTCGTGGGGATGGATGTGACGCCCCACCGAAAGTCCCACGTGCGCAGCACGCCGATCTGCCCCGCCACGCGGTCCTTGAGCGGGTCGGCCGCCGGCAGCGCATCCCAGGCCCGAACGAGCGGGGGGATCGATGCCTCGAACGCGGGGAGATAGCTATCGTACGCCGCCGCGATGAGCGACGGAATGGTGAAGTCCCTTTTGTTCGCGAGCACGCGCACGGCGTGCAACCCGCGGGGCGTCTCACTGGTGCCCATCTCGACATACCGCGGATAGTCGGCCTGCTTGGGACTGCTCGGTCCCGCCGCGGACCACGGCCAGTTGTTGCTGTTATAGAGCCACCCGCTCGCGGGATCGAGCAGGTGCGGGGTCTCGTCGACCGACAGGAGGCCGTGCCACTCCGTCGCCGGATCGCTGCCGTCGACGGGCCGGGTCCAGTCGAACCGGGGATCGCGCCGCGGAATGAAGTTGGCGTGAAAATACGCGATGTCCCCGTCCGCATCGGCGAAGATCGTGTTGTTCGACGAGTTGGTGTGCAACTCCATGGTCCGCCGAAACGATTTGTAATCCGTCGCCTTGGTCCGCGTGAACGATTGGATCAGCGCCTTGACGGGCTCCTGCATGAGGCGGACGCTTACCCACCGTCCGTCGACCTGACGCACGATCGGGCCGTGCTGCGTGCGGTAGACGGTGACTGTCTGTGCGGCCATCCCGGTCGCCGTCTTGTAGCGGACGGTCACCGGCGTGGCGATCACCGGGCGCGTCTCGTGCCCGTAGCGGTACGCGAAGCCGTCGCCGTTCTTGACGACCGTCTCGAGGTATTCGTCGACGTCGTCGACACCGCTCGACGTGTGCATCCATCCCGCGCGGGCGTTGAAGCCCTGGTACACGAAGAACTGGCCCCAGGTCACGGCGCCGTAGGCGTTCAGCCCTTCGTCGCTGGTCACCTGGACCTCGGCCCGGAAGAAGAACGACGTGTGCGGGTTGATCAGGAGCAGGGCGTGGTGTGCGGCCGTGTTCGAGGGCGCGATGGCGATGCCGTTTGAGCCCGTCGGCTCTAGGGGACCGCCGCGATCCGCCGCATGCGGACCGTTGCCATAGAATGCCGCGAGCTGCGCCAGGGAGACGTGCTCGAGATCCCCGCCGATGCTCCCTTCGCTGAACGTCAGCGCCATCCAGGGCTCAAAGCGCGCGATCAGGCGAGGCGTCGTCTGGGGGTGCGTGTACAGATAGTAGTTCAGACCGTCGGCGAACGCGTCCATCAGGGACTTGAGCCACGGCGGGCTCGCGGCGTACCTGGCCTTCATACTGTCGGGGTCGACGAAGAGCCTGACCCGCAGGTCGCGATACACCGAGTCGGGACCCGCGATCTCGGACATGCGGCCCATGGCGCGGATATAGTTCGTCTCGACCCGGTTGAAATCATCCTCGGCTTGCGCGTACAACAAGCCGAACACCGCATCGGCATCTGTCCGCCCGTGGATATGCGGGATTCCCCAATCGTCCCGGACGATGGTGACGCGGCCGGCCTCCCGCTTCCAGCGTGCGAGGTCGCTCGGCGTGGTTTGCGCGAGCGCCGTCGTCGCGCACAGTGCCGTGAGGGCGATAATGAGTTTCACGCCCTAAGAATGCGGTCGTTCGACCGGCCGTGCCACC
>DATMNB010000031.1:0-3255 GCA_035569435.1 Gemmatimonadaceae bacterium | reverse complement strand
TTGGGATGATTCCCAGAATCGACGGCGATGCGCTGACATCGCGGATCAGGTTTGCGCACGAGCTCGGCGACCCGGACGGGTCGAACGCCGGTCACGGCCGGCGGCGGCTCACGCCGCGCCAGCGCGAGGCACTCGAGGTGTCGACGGATGGGCATGGCGGCCGCGTTGTGGTCGCTGATCCCGGCGCGCGGAGCGCGGTGGCGGAGGCGTACAGCCGACTCCAGACCAATCTGGCGTACCTGCGGCCGGACGTGTCGCCGACGGGACTCAAGACGATCGTCGTCACGAGTCCGTTGTCGGGTGACGGAAAGACGACAAGCGCGGTCAATCTCGCTGTGACTCTTTCGCGTCGTGGCCAACGCGTGCTGCTCATCGATGGCGATCTCAGGCGTGGCGTGATCAACCGGATCTTTGGCGCCTCGCGGAACCCGGGGCTCGCCGATGTGCTCGATGGGTCGGCGACGCTCGAGGACGCCGTCCGCGGCGTGGAGCTCGGCCGCTCGGGCGTGCTGCACTATCTGCCGACCGGGTCACTGCCGTCGAATCCCGCGGCGCTGCTCGACTCGACCACACTGACGAGCACGCTGGCGCGGCTCCAGCAGATGTACGACACGGTTGTCATCGATTCACCGCCGATCAACATCGTCACCGACGCGTCACTGCTGGCGGCGCACGCCGATGGCGTGTTGGTCATTGCGCGGTCGGGTGTCACAGCGGCGCAAGCGTTGTCGTTCGCGATGGAACAGTTGCGTCACGTGCGCGCGCCGGTCTTGGGCTGCGTGCTGAACGACATCGATTATTCGCGCGATATCGCGTACGACACGTCGTACAAGTTCCAAGGGTATCGCGACCGCTATTACACGATCAACGCCTGAGTATAGATGATCGCGAGCGCAGGACGCCGATCACGTCGCAGTGGCGATGTCGTCGCCAGCCGGATGGTGACGGCGGCGCGCGCCGAGGGGCTCACCGGTCCGTTTGGCCGTCCCACGCGGGCCTCGCGTCCGACGGTCCGGCGTGCCGTATCGCTCCTCAAGGCATGCCGGTACATCGATCCGGTCCTCGTGCTGGCGGCGCTCTTGACCGTGTTCCTGGCCACCAACGCGACGCACGTCGGCGCGACGGGGTTGGGCGCGTTCCTCGAGATGCGCGTCACGATCAAGAACCTGCTGCTGCTCATCGCGTTCGCGGGCGGCGTGCAGGTGAGCCTGGGGCTCTTTGGCCTGTACGACGAGCGGGCGGCGACGCAGCCGGCAGAGTATACATTGCGCCTGATCGCTGCGTGCCTGCTCGGGTGCCTGCCGGTGCTGGTGTTCCCGCTGGCCAGCCGGACGGGGATGTTCCAGCTGTCCACGGTGGCGAGCGTGGTGGTGGTCACCGTGACCATGCTCGTCATGCTCCGCGCGATCGTGTGGATCGGCGCCGCGGCGCCGCAGGCCGCGGCCAACCGGCGCGAAGTCCTCATCGTCGGCAGTGGCCCGCGCGCACTGACGTTGTTCCGCGAGCTGTATGCGGACGATGCGGATGATGTGCGGGTGCACGGGTTCGTGGACTCGGCGTCGGGACCGTGGGCCGACGAGACGGCGCGGCGGCGCGTGGCGACGCTCGAGGATCTCGAGTCGTACCTGGTGCGCCATCCGATCGATGACGTGCTGATTACGCTGCCGATCAAGTCGTGCTACGGACAGATCCAGCAGACCATCGCGCTGTGCGAGCGGCTTGGCGTCCGAGCGGCGTATCTGGCCGACGTGTTCCAGTCGTCGCTGGCGCGGCCGATGCTCGAGGAGACCGGCGGGTTTCCGGTCATGCGCATGCACATGGTCGCCGACGATCACCGGATGCTGGTCAAGCGCGTGATCGACATCCTCGTGGCCGGGCTTGGGCTGGCGGTGTTGTCGCCGCTGTTCCTCGCGATCGCCGTGGCGATCAAGGCGACGACGCCGGGACCGGTGATCTTTGGGCAGGAGCGGTTTGGGCTCAACAAGCGGCGGTTCCGGATGTACAAGTTCCGGACGATGGTGGTCAACGCCGAAGCATTGCAGCCGATGCTGGAATCGCGGAACGAGGCCACCGGGCCGGTGTTCAAGATCCGGAACGACCCGCGGGTGACGCGCATGGGGTCGGTGCTGCGTAAGACGTCGCTCGACGAGCTGCCCCAGTTGATCAATGTGCTGCGCGGCGACATGTCGTTGGTGGGCCCGCGGCCGCTGCCGCCGCGCGACGTGCACCGGTTCTCGGAATCGTGGCTCATGCGGCGGTTCAGCGTGCCGCCCGGCGTGACGGGGCTGTGGCAGGTAAGCGGCCGCAGTGACCTGCCGTTCGCGCGGTGGGTGGCGCTGGACCTCGAATACATCGACGGGTGGTCACTCGGGCTCGACCTCAAAATCCTCGCGATGACGCTCCCGGCCGTGCTGAAAGGCCGCGGGGCGGCGTAACGGGCCCCCGCACGGGCCCTGCCGCGCGAGCAGTGGGTCTCGCGGCGCGGCTCCGCCGGAGCGTCGTCGCCCGCAACACGGCGTGGATCACGCTCGGACAAGGGGGCCGCACGGTGCTGCAGGCCGCCTACTTTATCGTGATCGCGCGGACGCTGGGCCCGGGCGGGTACGGGGCGTTTGTCGGCGCGGCGGCACTCTCGGCGTTGGCGGCGCCGTTTGCCGGGCTCGGCGCGGGGAACGTGCTGATCCAATACGTGGCGCGCGACCACCGCGCGTTTGCCCGGTACTGGGGCGGCGCGCTGGCCGTTACGGTGTCGGGCGGGCTGCTCTCGGTCGGCGTGGTCGTGCTGGCGGCACGGGCGGTGTTGCCGTCGACGATTCCCACGGTCCTGGTGGCCTGTGTCGCCGTCTCGGACCTGCTCTTTGCCACGGTGCTCTATCTCTGCGGGCAGGCGTATCAGGCGGTCGAGCGCATGCAGCGCACGGCGCAGCTGCCGATCGTCACGACGGCGCTGAGACTCCTCGCGGCGGCGCTCTTCGTCGCGCTGCCCAGCGAACACAGCCCGGCGCGGTGGGGCGTGTACTATCTGGCGTGCACGGCGCTCAGCACGGCGGTGGCGCTCTGGCTCACGACGCGGGAGCTCGGGCGGCCGGTCATGGCGTTCACGTACCGGACGACGGAGCTTCGGGAAGGGTTCTATTTCGCGACCGGGATCTCGGCGCAGAACGTATACAACGACATCGACAAGACGATGCTGTCGCGCATGTCGACGCTGGACGCCACCGGTATCTATGGCGCCGCGTACCGCATCATCGACGT
>DATMNB010000030.1:0-10197 GCA_035569435.1 Gemmatimonadaceae bacterium | reverse complement strand
GCGCGTGGCTCGCGGGGCTGGTGGCGTCCGTGGCGTACACGGACCGCGTGCCCCGCGCGGCCGCGCCGACGGACGTGGCGCCGCTGGCCTCGTTGATCGATCGCGTGGGCCCGCCCTCCACGAGCGCGACCCCCGCGCGTGCGGCCGATCCCACGCGCCTCGCCTGGGGGGTGTTCGCGCTCCTCGCGCTGGCGCTGCTCGCCGAGTGGACGTCCCGCCGCACGCGCGGCGTGAAGTGATCCGCATCGGGACGATTCCGCGATCAATCGTTTCCCGTGATCAGGGTGCGGTTGATGCTGTCAATAACCGTGCGGTCGTCACGAACCCCTTGCCTTTTTGTAACACATCCCGAACTTGTGTCGGTCATGACGCGTCACGCGAGAGCGGTCCAGCTTCCCGAGACCGCGCCCGATCCGTCGGACGCGTCGCTCGTCGAACGGGTCCGCCTCGGCGACACGCAGGCGTTCGAACTGATCTTCCGCCGCCACTACGAATCGCTCTGGCGGTTCGCCATTGGCTACGTCTCGTCGCCGGATGTCGCGCGCGATCTTGTCCATGATCTCTTCAGTCACATCTGGGAACGCCGCCACGAGTGGGCCGTGCAAGGCTCCGTGGGCCCATATCTGTTCCGCGCCACGCGGAATCGTGCGCTCAACCACCTGAGACACGAGCGGACGGTTCTCAAGTGGCGTGAGGACGCCGCCCAGGCCACGTCGGAGGATGCCGTGGAGTCCGCGACCCTGCGCCAGGTCGAGCGCGGCCCGGTCGAGGCCATGATCGCCGCGGATGATGCGACGGTCCTGCGGCGCGCGGTCGCCACGCTGCCCGAACGCCAGCGCCAAGCCCTGGTGCTGCGGTGGTTCGATGGCCTCACCAATCCCGAAGTGGCGGCGGTACTTGGCGTGAGCGTCAAGGCTGTCGAATCCTTGCTCATCCGGGCCTTCGCGGCCCTCCGTCAGAGCCTGGGCCCTACCCGGTAAGCGCCAAGCGCAGGAATTAGTTGATCCACGTGTCATCAACACGTGGACGCCTCCGCCGACAAGCCGATCGATCCTGATACGCTGCGACGCGTCGCGTTAGGTGACGCCTCGCCGGCGGAACACGCGGCCGTGGCGGCGTATCTCGCCGCCCACCCCGAGGAACGCGCCCGCCTCGATGCGATGCGCGATGCGCTGGCCGAGTCGAGGGGGCCGACGCGACGCCCGAATCTCGATCAGGAATGGCGAGCGCTCGCGAGCCGCTTAGGGCTAGACAAACCACAGCCGCACGTGAGTCCGGTTCGCACGCCGGCGCCACGGGCTCCGCTGGCGCCGACGATACCGCACCGTCGCTGGACCGCGTCGACCCTGACGGCGTCGGCGTTCGCCGCTGCCGCCGCGATCGTCGTCGCATTCGGCGTCGCGCAGTGGATCAATCACCGCCACGCGCCGCCGCAACTGGCGTGGCGCGAATACGTCACGACGCCGGGGCAACGCGAGATCGTCACGCTCGCCGATGGCACCGAATTCACTCTCGGTCCGGCGAGCCGTCTCCGCGTTGCGCCAGACTACGGACGTTCGCGCCGTCTGATCCGTCTCGAGGGCGAAGCCTACTTCGCCGTCACTCACGATCCCGTGCAGCCGTTCACGGTGTTGGCTGGGACAGCGCTGGCGGAGGATGTGGGCACGCACTTCGTCGTGCGGGCGTACCCGGATCAGCCCGATGTGCGCCTCGTCGTCACGGAAGGCGCGGTCGCGCTGGCGGATAGCGCGCGGCGCACGCTGCCGGAGTTGCTCGAGGCCGGCAACCTAGGCCGAGTGGACGCGGCGGGCAGCGTGACCGTTACGCCGATCGCGAACGTCGACGCGTATGTCGCCTGGACCCGCAATGAGCTGGTGTTCGACCACATGCCGATGCGCGAAGTGGTCGTCGAGCTGTCGCGTTGGTATGACCTGGATATCCATCTCGCCGACTCGTCGCTGGCCAACCAGCAACTGCTGGCGTCGTTCAAGAACGAGCCTGTCAGGGATGTCCTGCACGCGATCGCGGCGACGATGGACGCGACCGTTGAACGCTCGGGACGCGACGTCGTGTTCCGCCGCGCGCACTGATGGCTGCACTGCGCCTGATGCGCCGGATCGTGACCGTGACGCTCCTGCTCGGCGCTGGCACACGCGCCGCCGGGGCCCAAGATCCCGGTCATCCATTGCAGCTTGCCGATCGCGGGCCCCGATTCTACTACCACCCCGCGGGCGCCACGGAATCCATCGACGCGCGCGGCGCGGCGGTGCTCAAGACGAACGTCGCGCTCGACCTCGTAAACACGACGGTCGCGGACGCACTCATGGCGATCGGCCGGGCGGCCGGCGTGCGCATTGTGGCGCGGGCGGAGCTCCTCCCGCAGGAGACGCGGGTCTCGGTCCAGGCGGACCGCATCACGCTGGCGGCCGCCTTGACGGATGTGCTCGAGGACATCCCGGTGGATGTGGAGCTGACGAGCAGCAGCCTCCTCACCGTCGTGGGCCGGAAACCGCTCCCCGTCGTGCCGACGGACACGATCGGCTCCACGCTCGTCGTCGCGCAGGTGACGGACACGAGCGGTGATCGGGCCTTCAAAGGGGCGCTGATCACGATCAGCGGGACGAAGATCCATGCGAAGACGGACGAAAGCGGCGTGGTCCGGATCCACAACGTTCCGGGCGGCGTCCGGATCATCACTGCCCGTTTCCTGGGCTACACGCCACGGGAGCAGCGGATCACGGTGCCCGATACCGGTGGCATCGTCATCATGTTCCGTCTCCACATGGGCATGGCTCGTCTCCAGCAAGTCGTCACCACGGCCACGGGTCCGCAACAGCGCTACGAGATCGCGAACGATGTGTCGATCCTCGACGCGGACTCGATCGTCCGCACGCAGCCGATTAACACGGTCACCGACCTGCTGGAGACTCGCGTCACGGGCCTCACCGTGCAGCATACCTCCGGCGCGCCGGGCGACCCAAGCCGCCTGAGACTCCGCGGCGCGGCGAGCATCCTCAAGACCAACGATCCGATCGTCGTCGTCGACGGGGTGCGTCTCTTCTCACAGCCGTCCGACTCACTGAGCGCGAATTTGGCGTCCGGGCGCAACTCGGGCGGGGGGATCGTCGGCGGCAGCGCCTTCTACGCGGTGCCGTCCCCGCTCGACCAGATCGATCCGAACATCATCGAGACGATCGAGGTCCTGAAAGGCCCGTCGGCCGCAACCCTGTACGGTCCGGACGCCGCGAACGGCGTCATCGTGATCTCCACGAAGCGCGGCCACGCGGGTGCGCCGATGTGGAACGTGAGCGCCGATCACGGCACATCGTACATCCCCGGCCAATATCCGGATGGCCTCTACCGTTGGGGACACATGTACGGCGGCGCGACGGTCCTGTGCCCGATCACGCAGTTCAACTGCCAGGCTGACAGCCTGGTGCGCTTCCAGGCGCTCGACAACCCGAAGTACTCGGTCCTCACCCACGGGGGGCGCACGAACCTTTCCCTTGGCGTTGCGGGTGGTTCTGACGCCGTGACGTACAGCCTCACCGGCAGCGCCGACAACGAGGACGGCATGCTCAAGCTCCCCGCCATCGAGGCGACGCGCTTTGGGCAGGAGCACCAGGGGGCTGCGCCGCTCGGCTGGATGCGGCACCCACAGCACCTGTCGCGCTGGAGCGCGGCCGGCCGCCTGACCGCCAAGCTCGGCGAACACACGGATCTCTCGTTCACGAGCACGTTCACCCGCGAGCTCCAGCAGCGCTCGGATCTGGAGCGCGATCTGAGCCTGCTGCTGTCGACGTACATTGATCCCAAGACGAACACCTATTGGCGGGCGTCGGGGACCCAGTTCAGCACCGTCCCGGAGCTCTTGCCCGACTTCTATCAGCGCGCGACCGACGACTCCAAGAACTCGCTGAACGCGGTCTCGCTCAACTGGCGGCCCGCGCCCTGGCTGAGCACGAGCGCCGACGCGGGCGTCAACGTCTACTCGCGCAACGACGAGGTGCTGCTGCCGCCGAACATGCTGCCGTTCTCCGATAGCGCGGGCACGCTGACCATCGGCCGGGGCGAGTCGATGCAGAACACCGTGAACGTGCGCGCGAGCGGGACGATCCCGCTGCCGCTGGGCGTGCGTCTCCAGTTGAGCACCGGCGCCAACTACGTGAAGACGAACTCGCAGACCCTGACGACGGGCGTTCAGGGCCTCGCCCCGGGGACCACCGGGGTCGACGGGGCCCAGCACATCACGTTCTCGACGCAGAGCCAGGACGATATCACGAGCTTCGGCTGGTACATCGAGCCGGCATTCACGGTCGGCCACTTCACCATCTCGAGCGGACTGCGCTTCGACGCCAGCTCGTCGTTCGGGCAGAACGCCAAGCTCCCGATCTTCCCAAAGGTGGGCGGGTCCTGGGTGATCTCCGAAGAGCCGTTCTTCCCGTTCAAGAAACTGTTCGACGTCATGCGGCTGCGGACGGCGTACGGCGAGGCGGGCGTCTGGCCGGGTCCCACCGACAAGCTCCGGCTGTACACGAGCCAGAACGTCATCCAGGACAGCACGCCGCAGAACGTCCAGCAGGTCTATTCCCTCGGCAACGCCGCACTCCGCCCCGAGCGCTCCGCGGAGATCGAGGCTGGTCTCGACGCGGATCTCTTTCGCGACCGCCTGTCCGTTTCGTTGAGCGGATACCGCAAGATGCGGTACGACGCGATCATGTCGGTTCCCGTGCCGCCCTCGGTCTACGGGGCGAACGTTTCCCGGAACGAGAACATCGGTGTCATTCGGAACACCGGCGTCGAGGCCGCGGTCACCGCCCAGATCATCCGAAGCGACCCCGTATCATGGAGCGTCACGGGGACCATCAGCAACAACCACAACCTGGTCACCAAGCTGGCCCGGGGCGTGCTCCCCTTTGGCCCGGCGGACGCCCGCGTCGTTGCCGGCTACCCGCTGTTCGGCCGCTGGGCTCGGCCCATCCTCGGCTACAGCGACGCAAACCACGACGGGGTGATCGAGCCCTCCGAGGTCCTCCTCGGCGACACGCTCGTCTACATGGGCTCGAGCGAACCGAACTACGAGTCGAGCTTCTTCACCACGCTGTCGCTGTTCAAGGGCGCGATCACCGTGAGCGCCAGTTTCGACTATCAGAACGGCGAGACGCAGGAGAACTCGACCTTGGGTGGCCCAGGCAACTACGTCTTCACGCCCGGCACCATGGATCCGCACGCGCCGTTCGGTGAGCAGGCCGCGGCGGCCGTCCAGAACCTGACCGACTACGGCCTGCTGCAGACCGTGAGCACGCTGCGCTTCAACAGCCTGTCGGTCGCCTACAACTTCTCGCCGAGCGTCGCGCACTGGGCCTTCCGCGCCCGCGCGCTCTCGATCGCGCTCCAAGGGACCAACCTCGGGTTGTGGACGAGCTACAAGGGCAAGGATCCGAACGTGAATGCATTCGCCACGGGCAATGCGGTGCAGGACACCGGTGTCCTGCCGATCCCCCGATACTGGCTGGTCTCTGTCCATGCGACATACTGACATGTCTGCCTTTGCACACCTTCGTCTCTCTGTGGCCCTGGGTCTCACCACCGTTGGCCTCGCCGCCTGCGTGCCGGAGAACCTCGTCGGCAATGCGCAGTTGCCCCCCAACGTCGCGGACCCGAATGCCACCCACACGCCGCAAGGCGCGCTCGAGTCCTATGGCGGCGCGGTCTATGCCTTCCGCACCGCGGTCGGCGGCAATACCTACTCGTACGTCCCCGTATCTGGGCTGCTGACCGATGAGCTGCGGAGCGGCAACGTTGGGGCCTCGTCGGGACAGATCACCGACGGGATGCTCCTCGATAGCCGGTTCCTCCCTGAATACGGCGGCAGCGGGACCGACGTGGCCACCCTCACGCCGATCTCGAGCGTGTATGGGCTGCTCCAGAAGGTGCGCGGACAGACGCATGAGGCACGCGGTGAGCTCGTGACCTACAACCCGTCGGCTCCGTTGGCTTTGCGCGGCCACCTCTACGCGATCGAAGGCTACACCGACATCATGCTGGCGGACCTGTTCTGTTCCGGGATCCCCCTCAGCACGTTGAACTTCCGCGGCGACTACACGGTGGCCCCTGGCTCGACGACGGAGGAGGTCTACCAGCAGGCGATCGTCTACTTCGACTCGGCCCTGACGCTCGTCGGCGATAGTACTCGACTGCTCAACATGGCCCGCGTGGGGAAAGGTCGCGCGCTGCTGGCGCTCGCCCGGTACGCGGACGCCGCGACTGCCGTCTCGCCAGTACCCGATGGGTACCAGTACAACTTCGTGTTCGATCAGACGGTGAGCGCCGGCCCGAACGGCGTCCTCACGAACGTCAGCTTTGTCTATACCGACTTCACCAATGCGCTGACCTACGGATTGGCGCTCACGATGGTCGATCGGGAAGGCGAGAACGGCCTGCCGTACGTGACGAGCGGTGACCCGCGGTCCGCCTGGGTATCCGATGGGACGAACCAGGGTGGCTTCCCCCTCTCGGCGCCGGCCAAATATCCCGCGGCGGGCGACGGCTTCATGACGCTGGCGAGCGGTGTCGAAGCAAGGCTGATCCAGGCCGAGGCGGCCCTGGAGGTCGGCGACGGGAGTTGGCTCACCACGCTCAACACCCTCCGTACGGATGGCACGTTCACGACACAGCCCGACCCGAGCAACCCTAGCCAAACGGATACCATCTGGAACGCGGGAACGGGCGGCATGCCGGGGCTCAAGCCGCTGACCGACCCCGGGACCGCCGACGCGCGCGTGACGATGCTGTTCGACGAGCGCGCCTACTGGTTGTTCTTGACGGGTCATCGCCAGGGCGACCTGCGGCGTCTCATTCGCCAATACGGTCGAACGGAGCAGCAAGTGTACCCGGTCGGCGTCTACCAGGGTGCCTACAACACTTACGGGACGGCCGTGACCGCGCCGATTCCGGGCGACGAGCGGATCAACAATCCGCTCTTTCATGGATGCCGCGGACGACAGGCCTGATCCCATGCGCCGACTCTTCTCCTCCGGTGTCGTGGCGTGCGCGGTCGCGCTGGCGTCCCTCGCGGGTTGCGTCGGCGACCCCACCGCGACCATACCGCAGGCCGACCCGACGAAGCTGTTCTGGTCGTTGACGCTGAACCACCGCGCAATCACGATGGCGACCGTCGCGCCATACGATACGATTCGCCTCGTCGCGACCCCGCGCACGATCGGAAACGTCGCGATCACGGGGCTGGGGACGCCGACCTTCCAGTCGGAAGATCAGGATCACGCACTCGTCGACAGCAATGGGGTCGTCCATGCGATCGGCGCGGCGGATCAGGTTGCGATCATCGCGTCGCTGATGGTCGGCAACATCCTGCATGTGGATACCGCGATCATCAACATCACCGCCGGCGCCCCCGGGCAGCCCCTGGCTCAATTCTCGATCCAGCCGATCCCACCGGACAGCGCCAAGACCGCGGTGCAGTTGACGAAAGCGATCACGGCCAACGCCTACGATGCGAGTGGGTCACCCATCAGCAACGTTTCGGTCTACTTCTCCCTGTCGGATACGACGACCGCGACGATCGATCGCACGTTCGGCTTCCTCTCCGCATTGCACCCGGGGCACGTCACGGTGTATGCCACGACCACGACATACGGCGTCACCAAGACCGATTCGTTGCGGTTCCGCATCGGATACCCGATCGAAGTGTTCACCCAGGCGGCGGCCCACATAGACGCCACCGGCAAGACGGTGCTGTCGTTCGTGCCACAGAATCTCGTGATCGGCCCGGGCGGCCTCGTGCTGTTCGGCAACACGTCGCCTCATCAGGCGATCGACGTGACGTTCGATGACCCGACCAACGTGCAGCAGTCCGACATGTTCTGCGCGATCAGCGCGGTATGGTGGTGCGGGGGTGGCGACATCGCGGCCTGGACCGTGAGCCCGACCGACAGCACAGGCGAGAGCGCGGTCCGCGTCCGCCAGTTCTTCGTGCCAGGCACCTATCCATTTCATAGCACGATCTTCGGCACGACCGGATCGATCGTGGTGAAAGACGACAAAAATCTTTGAGACGGAGATATCGTTGAACCGACGGGCCTTTGTCGGCGCCAGCCTCCGGGCGAGCGCGCTCGCCGCGGCGAGCACCGCCGTCCCACGTCCCTTGCTCGCCTACTTCGGCACGAAGGGCGAGGCCGTGCCGCCGATTGAAGATCCTCGCCTCCAGGCGCTCGCGGCGCGCGCCCTAGACAGCGCGCGCGGCGCCGGCGCGACGTACGCGGACGTCCGCCTCACGCACACGCGGACCCGGCGATTCTTCTCGCTGTTCGTCTACGACGAAGAGGACATGGAAGTGGGCGTCCGGGCTTTCGTCAATGGGTACTGGGGCTTCGCCAGTGGTCCGGTCTGGAGCCCGGACGAGATGGCGCGCCTCGGACGCGAGGCCGTGCACCAGGCCAAGACCAATGCGCAAGGCGAGCGGCGCGACACCGTTCTCGTTCAGACGCCGGCCGTCACCGGCCACTGGGTGATGCCGGTCGCGCGGGATCCGCTCGCGATCTCCCCGTTCGAGATCCAGGATGATCTCATGAGTCTCGAGATCTTTCTGCACCGGACGCCCGACACCGGGCTCCATCTCAACTCGGCGATCGCGACGGTGCAGGACAAGGCCTTCGCGTCCATGGACGGGTCGTACTGCACGCAGCGCCTGTACCAGACGGCCGGTGGCTTCGTCGTCGGCATCGTCGTGAACAAGCGCGAGGGGGAGTTTGGGTTGGACTGCCTCTCATACAGCTCCCTGGGCTGGGAGCTGTACTCGGCTGACACGCTGCCGCGCATTCGCCATCAGTCGCTACGCGACGAAATCCGCCAGCGCCTCGAAGAGGCCAAGGAAGATCTCCGGCTTCCGGTCAAACCCGTCAACGTTGGACGCTATGATGCAGTGCTGGATGCGGTGAGCGTGGCCCGCATGCTCGATGCGACGTTGGGACGGGCGACGGAGCTCGACCGGGCGTTCGGCTTCGAGGCCAACGCGAGTGGCACGAGCTACCTGAGCGACCCGGTCGGGATGCTCGGCACCCAGCAGATCGGGGCGCCGTTGATGACCGTCACCGCCAACCGCTCGGAAGGCGGTGGGGCGGCGACGGTCCAATGGGACGACGAAGGCGTCGCGCCGGACGACTTCACGCTGGTGAAGGCCGGCGTGCTCACCGACTTCCAGACGACCCGCGAGAGCGCGAGCTGGCTCAAGCGCGATCGCTCGCATGGATGCGCGAACGCGCCGTCGGCCGTGTACGCGCCGATGCCGCATGTCCCCAACCTCATGCTCGCGCCGGGACAGAACGGTGGTGATTTCGATGCGCTCGTGAGCGGTACGGCGGACGGGATCGCCATCAAGGGCTTGAGCCTCGAGATGGACTTCCAGAGCGCCGGCGGCCTCGGCCTCGGGAACATGTTCCAAGTCAAAGCCGGCAAGCGCGTGGCCCAACTACCCGCCGCCGGGGTCCTCTTCCGCTCGACTGACCTGTGGAAGTCTCTGCAGGCCGTTGGTGCCGAGCCGCATCTGCGTCGCTTTGGGCTCCTCGGGACCAAGGGCGAGCCGCCACAGACCTGCGCCCACAGCGTGACGGCGGCCCCCGCCGTCATCAAGGGACTCACCCTGATCGACTCCTTGAGGAAGGCGTGAGCATGCTCGATCACGATCGCATCCTGTCGGCCGACGCCTGCCTCGCGATCGCGAAGCGCATCTTCGGCTTCGCGCGCGGGACCGGGGAGACGGTCGTGCGCATGCACAGCTGGTGGAACGGCGAGCTGCGCTGGGCCCGGAACCGCGTGAGCCTCGCCAGCGACCGCCGCGACATCCGGATCGAGATCTTTCGCGACGTGGGCGTCGGTCGCGGCAACGTCGACACCAACCAGACCGACGACGTCTCGTTGGAGGCCGCGGTCCGCGCCGCCGAGCGCAGTGCGCGCCTCGCGCCACGCATCCGCCGCCCGCCACCGACCGAGCCGCCGTTTCCGGTGCAGGATCGGCCGGCCACGGCGATCTGGAGCGACGCGACCTACGGCATGACCGCTGAGTCACGCGGGGAAGTGGCGCGGGCGATCATTGCCCCAGCGGAGCAGAAGAGCATGCAGTCGGCCGGCTACATGGAGATGCGCGCCGGCTCGATGACGACGATCAGCTCGGCGCGCCTC
>DATMNB010000029.1:0-3475 GCA_035569435.1 Gemmatimonadaceae bacterium | reverse complement strand
CATTCTCGGGGTGATCTGTGGCTTGACGCTGTACGTCATCTCCGATCTGGCCAATGATCGGTTGCTCGTGCAGTACGGGTGGACGGCGTCGGGGTGGACGGACGTCACGTTTGGGATCTCGTACCTGCTCCTCATCTGGAGCTGTTGGTGGGCGATCACCGATCCGGCGCTCGCGCGGGACGGCGCCGACCAGGTGGCGCGGCCATTCAGCCCGCTGCCGTACGCGTCGCTCGTGTGCTGCTATGGGCTGCTGTTGGCCGAGGCGCTCGCGCACCGGGATCAGCGGTGGGCGGTGCTCGCGACGGGGGTCGTCGGGCTCACGCTGCTCGTGGTCGTGCGACAGATCCGGGCCGTGCGCGAGAACGTCGTGCTGCTCACCGAGCGCGCGGCGCGCGTGAACGAGGCGCGGTTTCGGTCGCTTATTCAGCATTCGTCGGACGTGATCACGATCATTGACGCGGAGAGCATCGTGCTGTTCGTGAGTCCGTCGGTCGAGCGGGTGTTGGGGTATGCGCCGGACGAGCTGGAAGGGCGGCCGTTGCTGGAGTTTCTGCATCCCGACCACGTGACCCGTGGGAAGCAAGCATTGTCGAGTGCCGGGCGTCCAGCGCCTGGGTCGCCGACCGAGCCCGCGGAGTATCGCGTGCGGCACCGGGACGGGCGGTGGATCGACGTCGAGTCGGTGGCCACGAATCTCATGGATGATCCGGCGATCGGCGGGATCATCGTGAACACGCGAGACGTGAGTGAGCGGAAGTTGCTGGAGCAGCAGCTCAAGTATCAGGCGTTCCACGATCCGTTGACGGGGCTGGCCAACCGACAGCTGTTCCTCGATCGCGTGGCGCACGCGTTGGTGCGGTCGCGGCGGCGTGGGTCGGAGTGCAATCCGCTGGCGGTGTTGTTCCTGGATCTCGACAACTTCAAGACGGTGAACGACAGTCTCGGGCACATCGCCGGGGACCGGCTGCTCGTGTCGGCGTCGGTGCGGATCGTCGGGTGTGTGCGGACGTCCGATACGGTCGCGCGGCTCGGAGGGGATGAGTTTGCCGTGCTGCTCGAGGACGCCGTCGGGGACGGGTCGGCGATCGTGGTGGCCGACCGGATCACGGCGGCGATGCGCGAGCCGTTCACGGTCGAAGGGAAGGAAGTGTTTGTGACGGCGAGTCTGGGGATCGCCATGGGGGGCGAGACGGGGCCGGCGTCGGAGCTGCTGCGCAATGCGGACATGGCGATGTATACCGCCAAGGCGATGGGGAAAGGGCGCGTCGAGACGTTCGAGGCGCACATGCATCGCGAGGTGATGAACCGGTTGGAGCTGGAGGCCGATCTCCGGCGCGCGGTGGAGCGGCACGAGTTTGCGCTGCGGTATCAGCCGATCGTTGATCTCCGGACGAGCATGGTGTTGGGGGTCGAGGCGTTGCTCCGGTGGGAGCATCCGACGCGGGGCGTGCTGTATCCGTCGCAGTTCATTCCGCTGCTGGAGGAGACGGGGCTCATCGTCCCGGTCGGGGTGTGGGTGCTGCGGGAGGCGTGCCGGCAGACGCGGGAGTGGGACACGCAGCTTGGGGTCGCGCGCGGCGGTGGGGTGGTGACGCTCAGCGTCAACATGTCGGGGCACCAGTTGCAGCATCCGGGAGTCGTGGATGCGGTGCGCGGGGCGTTGGCGGAGAGCGGGCTCACGGCGGATCGGTTGGTGCTCGAGATCACGGAGAGTGTGCTCATGCAGCACGCCGAGGTGATGCTCGACCGACTCAAGGCGATTCGGGCGCTCGGGGTGCGGCTGGCGATCGATGATTTCGGGACGGGGTATTCGTCGCTCAGTTATTTGCAGCGGTTTCCGATCGACATCCTGAAGATCGCGAAGCCGTTTGTGGACGACGTCGGGTCACATGATCCCGATCCGGCGTTGGCGCGGGCGATCATCGCGCTCGGCGAGTCGCTGTGTCTCAGCACGATCGCCGAGGGGATCGAGATCCAGGATCAGCTGACGGGGCTCACGGCGCTCGGGTGTCAGCTCGGGCAGGGGTACTTGTTCGCGAGGCCGGTGAACGGCGAGGCGATGGGGCGGCTCCTCGCCGACGGGCCGGTTGGGGTGCTCAAGTCGCGGTAGCGGACGCCACTATCGGAGTGAGCGGAGCACGGCGGCGGTGTTGCGTTTGCGCATGGCGGCGGCCCAGAGGTCGCCGCGTTTGGCGAGTCGTGGGGGGACGGTCTCGATGGTGAAGGCCGCGGGGGTGAGGTCGTCGGTGAGCTCGGACCAGTCGAGTGGGGTGGAGACGTGGGCGCCGGGGACGGCGCGGACGCAGTAGGGGCCGGCGACGGTTTTGCCGACGATGTTCTGGAGGTAGTCGACGTAGACCGCGGTGCGGGCGCGGGCTTTGACGGCGCGGACGACGGTGGCTTCCTTAGGGTGGGCGGCGGCGACGCGGGTGGCGACGAGTTGGGCGATGAGGGTGGCGGCGTCGGCGGGGGTGTGAGGGGGGAGGGGGAGATAGATGTGGATGCCGCTCGCGCCGGAGGTCTTGGCGATGCCGTGGAGGCCCAAGGCGTCGAGGGTTTCGTGGACGTAGCGGGCGACGGCGATGACGCTGGTGAACGGGGCGTCGTCGCCGGGGTCGAGGTCGATGATCGTGTAGTCGGGGGTGTCGAGCGACTGGACGCGGGAGTGCCAGGGGTCGACGGAGATGGCGCCGAGCTGGATGGTGTAGAGCAGGGTGACGAGCGAGCCGCCGACGAAGCGGCGGGCCGGGGAGTCTTTCTCGATGATCGTCTCGACGCGGACGTCGTCGGGGACGTCGGGGCCGGCGTTTTGTTGGAAGAAGGATTTGCCGGTGATGCCGTTGGGGAAGCGTTTCAACACCAGGGGGCGGTCGGTCGTCGTGGGGACGATCGCCTTGGCGACGCTGGCGTAGTAGCGCATCACGTCGCCTTTCGTGTAGCCCGAGTCTGGGAAGAAGACTTTGCCGAGGTTGGTGACGTCGAGGCGGGCGGTGCCGATCGCGATGGTGCCATCGCCTTTCCCGTCCTCGATCTCCCGGAGGGCGGTGGAGACGGGGTCCGCCGGAGCGGTCGCCTTCGCGGGGGTGCGGTTGGGCCTGGGGTTGGGCTTGGGCGCGGGCACGGTGGGGGAGGGTTCGCGTGTGACATCGCGCGCGTCCTTGTCATCGCGGACGCCGACGAAGATGGGTTGGCGCAAGCGACCGTCGTCGGTCCATTCGTTGAACTTGACCTCGACGACGATTTTGGGACTGACCCAGTGGGCCGGTTCGTTGGTGTCGGGTGTCGTGGTGAACGGCGACGTCTTGCGCTCGAGGGGTTTGAGCGCGGCGTACATCTCGCGGAGCCCCTGCTCGGTGAAGCCGCCGCCGACGTGGCCGGCGTAGATCAGATCGCCCGTCTTGTCGTAATGGCCGATGAGCAGCGCGCCGAGCGCAGTGCGGGATTTGCGGGGCTCGGTGTAGCCGCCGACGACGAA
>DATMNB010000028.1:0-3105 GCA_035569435.1 Gemmatimonadaceae bacterium | reverse complement strand
AAACGGCCGAGGCGTTTGCGTTGGGTGGCGGCGTCTCGGTGTACGCCGGCGGCGGTGGGGTCTTGGTGACCCAGCGTGCGGGGGTTGCCGGGGGTGCAGGGGGTGCGTTGGGCGCGTTGGGTGCGTTGGACGTGGCGGGGTGCGACGCTGTCGAGAGGTACACGCAACCCACAGTGCCCGCGAGTAGGACGGCGCTGACGATACGCATGGGTGGAACGTACACTGCTCCTCCCCGAATGGGCGATTGCGAAACACGCGTCGCGGCCGGTACGATCCGATATGCTCGATGCCTATTCAGAGGCCGTTGCCGGCGCGGCCGAGCGCGTGAGTCCGGCGGTGGTGCAGATCGGGACGAAACGTGGGAGTGCCGGGTCGGGGTTTCTGTTCACCCCCGACGGGTTGGTCCTGACGAACAGCCACGTTGTGCATGGCGCCCCGCAGATCACCGTGACGTTGGCCGACGGTCGGAGCGGCCGGGCCATTGTCGTGGGCGACGACCCGGAGACCGATCTGGCTGTCGTACGCCTCGATGCCGCTGACGGTCCCTATCCGGCGGTCGAACTCGGCGACTCCGATGCGCTGCGCCCGGGGCAGATCGTGGTGGCCATCGGAAACCCGTACGGGTTCAACTACACGGTGACGGCGGGTGTCGTGAGCGCGCTCGGGCGCTCGCTCCGGGCCGCGTCGGGGCGGCTGATCGACAACATCGTGCAGACCGATGCGGCGCTCAACCCGGGGAATTCGGGCGGGCCGCTGGTTGACTCGTTGGGGCATGTGGTCGGCGTGAACAGCGCGATGATCCTGCCGGCGCAGGGGATCTGCTTTGCGATCCCGATCAACACGGCCAAGTGGGTCGTGGCGGCGCTGCTCCGGGATGGCCGGGTGCGGCGGAGCTGGCTGGGGGTCGGCGGGCAGACGGTCAAGCTGGCGCGCCGGCTGGTGCGGGCGCACACGCTCGGCGAGGACGACGGCGCCGTGCGCGTGACGGGGACCGAGGCCGACAGCCCGGCAGCGCGTGGTGGGCTGGCCGAGGGGGACATCATCGTGCGGTTCGGGCACGACCGGGTGCGGGGCGTCGATGCGCTCCATCGGATCCTGACCGCCGAGCGGATTGGCGTGCCGACGCCGGTGGCGGTTCTGCGCGAGGGGGAGATGCGGACGATCACGGTTGTCCCGGCGGAGAGTCGTGGCGCGTTGCAGGGGGTTTCGCCGGCTCGTTAGGTTGCCACTCCATGGCAACGGCAGTACGACCTGGGCGGCGGTTCGACCGGCGGGTGAGCGACGCGGTACGCGACCTGGCGCAGCGGTCGGCCGCGTCGCTCTGTCCCGGTCCCCGGATCGCGTCGCCGCCTGACTGGGGGGCCAGGCCGTATCGCGTGCTGCTCATCCGCACGGGGGTCATGGGCGATACGATCCTCATGACGTCTCTGGCCCGGGCGATCGCGCGGTCGCATCCGACGATCGAGGTAGACGCCCTGGTGCGCGCGCCGTTTGTCGGGCTGCTCGACGGCGTCCCGTACGTGCGACAGGTGATCCCGTTTGATTGTACCGAGACACGCCGCAACCCGGGCCCTGCGCTCATGGCGCACCTGCGCCGCCAGCGGTACGACGTGGTCGTCGACGGATGGATCACGGTCGAAGGGTTGGCGCGGACGGGGTTTCCGACGGCGTCGATCATGTTGATGGTCGCCACGGGGGCGCCGTACCGGATCGGGCAGGGCGGGCTGCGCAACAGCTATATCATGAATCTGCCGGTGCGCGTGGACCGGACGCTTCCGATGGTGGAGCAGGCCGGGGCGATGGCGGGGCCGTTTGGTGTGGATCTGGCGGCGACTGATTGGCGGCCGGAGCTCGTGGTGTCGGCAGAGGAGCGGGCCGGCGCCGAGGCGAGGTGGGCGCGGCCTGGGGTTCGGTTGCTGGTCAACGTGTCGGCAACGGACCCCGCCCGACGGTGGCGGGATGACCGGATGGTGGACGTCATTCGGCGGGTGTGTGCCGACCGGCCGGGGTTGAACGTGCTGGTCACGGGTGCGCCAGCAGAGGAGACACGGATCCTGGAAATCGCCGGTGCGGCAGGGGTGCGGGCGTCGACCCAGCCGATGCGGGATGCGGTGGCGCTGTGCGCGACGTGCGATGCACTCTTGTCGCCGGACACGGGGATGACGCACGTGGCCACGGCGTTCAGCCGGCCGATGGTGGTCTTGATGCAGCGTGACAACTGGATGTGGGGGCCGTACAAGGTGCCGTCACGCGTGTTGACTGCGAGCGACCGGGCGTCGTTGGATTCCATCTCGGCGGACGCGGTGTTCGAGGCGATTAAAGGGCTGCTGCGTGCCAGCACGACTTGATCGGCGGGTGAGCGATGCCGTGCGCAACCTGGCGCAGCGGTCGGCCGCGGCGCTCGTCCCGGGTCCGCGCGTCGCGTCGCCGCCGGACTGGGACGCGCGGCCGTATCGCGTGCTGGTCGTGCGTACGGGGTCGATGGGCGACACGGTCATCGTGACGGCGCTCATCCGGGCCATCGCGGCGTCGCATCCGACGCTCACGGTCGACGCGCTCGTGCGGGCGCAGTACGCCCGGATTCTCGATGGGTTGCCCTACGTCCACGAGGTGGTGCCGTTCGAGTGTGGTGACCGGCAACGCAATCCGGGGCCAGCGCTCCTGGCGCGGCTGCGGCACAACCGGTACGACGTGGTGGTCGATGGGATGATCAACGTCGACACCTGGGGCCGGACGGGGTTTCCGAGTGCGTCGATCATGTTCCTGCTCGCAGCCGGCGCGCCGCTCCGGATCGGACAGGGCGGCATGCGGAACAGCTTCATCATGAATTTGCCGGTCACGGTCGAACGTCCGTTGCAGCAGATCGATCGTTTCGCGGCGCTCGCCAGCCCGTTTGGTGTCGATGCGGCGACGACCGACTGGCGCCCCGAGATCGCGCTCACTGCCGCCGAGCGGGCGGGTGCCGAATCGCGCTGGGGACGGAATGGGGCCTTTCGGCTGCTGGTGAACGTCTCGGCCCAGGAACGGATCCGCCAGTGGCAGGATGATCGTTATGTCGCGGTGATTCGGCACGCGCGCGAACGGCGGGCGGGGCTCTCGGTGCTC
>DATMNB010000027.1:0-11984 GCA_035569435.1 Gemmatimonadaceae bacterium | reverse complement strand
AGCATGGCGAGGATGCCCATCGTCAGGACGATGATCCCCGCCCAGTGGTGGTTGTACTCGGACCAGGCGTGGTCGGCACTGTTTGGTGTCGACGCCGAGTCGCTGCCGAGGGATGGGACCGGGGCGAGTGCGGTGATCGGCGGCGTGCGGAACCGCGGCCATTCCGGCGTCATACGGGCGGCGATCGTGCGTACCTGGACGCGGTCGACGCGTGGGACATCGACGGCCGGCGGCTGTGACGTCAGCGAGGCAGCGGCCATGATCACGGTGAATCCGATGCCGATCTCGGCTTCGGAGAGTCGGCCGACGAGTGTCACCAGCCTCCGCCGGACGGCGACGAAATTGAGGCCGCCTAGCATGAGGAGGAGACCGAGCATGGCGATCTTGGCGATCACCATGAGTCCGTATGTGGTGCCGTACGCCGCCGAGGGGGAGCCGACGTAGTAGTAGGTCAGGCCGATGCCCGCGAGCACGAGCGAGGAGACGCTGACGACGGCGAGGCGTGAGAATCGCCGGGCGTGCTCGGCTGATGCAACGGTGTCATCGCGGAGCTCATCGCGGAGCAGGTAGGGCAACCCACCGATCCAGGCGGCAGTGGCCACGTGATGCACGGCCGTGAGCGTGGTCAGGATCGCGCGATGGTCGAGGCGGGCGACCGCGTGGCTGCTCAGGACGGAGCCGATGAGGATGAGTATGGCGCCCCGCTGCCAGCCGGCGGCGACGGCGAGGGCGCCGGCGGCGATGAGGGCCGCTGAGGTCACAAACGATGCGCCTACCACGTCGCCGAGATCCGCGCCTGTCGTCAGGATCAGCGTTTGCGTGTCGACCGCAAGAATTGCTATCTGGACGGCGATGAGAGCGATCGCGGCCCCGCGCATGAGCCGATCGGGGCGGCGCTCGCGTGCCACCACGAGCGCGTAGATCACCCCACCGACGGTGAGGGCTTCGAGGGCGAGGGTTGCGCCTCGAAGGAGAACGGCGAGGAACCCGAAGAGATCGACGACCGACACGGTAGGTTCGCGAGCTCACCGAACGGTGAACGGCACCTCCCCTCGCGTGATGTGTCCGTCGGCCGCCAACACCTGCCACTGGATCCGACAGCTGCCGCTCGGCACGGCATGCGCTGACGACTCGAGGGCGCCGGGAGCGTTCCCGGCGGTGAGCGTCAGAGGTTGGGTCCGATGGTCGGGTAACAGCAGGGCGACGCGCGAGCGGTGCGCGTCGATGCGTTCATTGAATTGCAGTGCGATGGCGAAGTCCGGCCCGCTCACTGCGCTGTCCTTTGCCGGACTGGAGGACACCAGGACGGCGTGCATTGTCGTGTGCGCCGACGCGATGCAGACGACAGTCATCCAACGTGCGACTGACGCATGCGCAAACATGTCCGCTATAGTCAGGACGCGCGCGCGAAGTTCCGACGGATGAGATTGAGCGGTTGAACGGTGTTGGCATCAGGTCGGATGCTCGGGCCAACCAACGGACACAGGTGAGCCCACGGCGAACAGGGTCGAGGTTGGGGTCGCGGTGTTGAGGAACGCCCAGGCGGGGCCGTACAGCGCCTCGTAGTCGACGCTCAGGTCGACCGCCGTCACGGTGCGCACGGGCCACTCGGGATGGACGACATGATAGCGGAGCAGGCGTCCGCGTCGTGTCTGGCCAAAGCCCCATTCGTGTTCCTTTGTCAGGAATGCCGTGCTGCCGGGTGGTGGCAGGGACGTCCCGGCCGAGCCGGTCATGGCGAGGCGATGCGTCTGGCCGGCGAACTGCCAGTCGAACTGCGCGTGCACCGAGCCATCGGAGTTGGGGGTGACCCGCGCGGTCATCGGGGCGGCGGCGTATGGCTCGTTGTAGCAGAGGCGCGCGACGGTGGCGATCACGCGGCGGGGCACGAGCTCGCGGATGAAGATAACGCCGCGGCGTGCGTCATCCGGGCCGTGGCGGACGTAGGCGCGCAGGTTGACTTCGGGGAAGTTCCGGTGTGCGGGGATCGGAGCGCCGAGGATGCGCGTGTCGAGGAACCGGAAGGCGACGAGGCTGACGTGGGCCGTGCCGTCCCACAGGTCGGGCTCGAGGGCCGGGTGCAGGTACTGTGTGAGCGCGTCGGCAGGGACGGCGTACGTGACGAGGAGGAGGTCGGACCAGCGGGCGGTGAGGAAGTTGATCGTCAGGTGACCGGCCGGTGATTGGTAGTGCGCAGAATGTCTTCCATGACAATACCACTCCGCATGGCCTCGGTCACCATGGCGTTCGCGCTCATGGGCGCCGTTCCCGTCGCGCTGGCGGGCGCGCAGGAGTCACGGGTCGGCACTGACCAGACGCAGATCCTCAACACGGTGCGCACGATTTTCACGGCGGCCGGTGCGGACGACGTGAAGATGTTCGACTCTGTCATCGCGAGCAACTTTTACATCTTCGATGTCGGCAAGCGATTCGACGGCGATGCCATCATGGGCACGATCAAGGCCGCGCATGCCGCGGGGACGCAGTTCGAGTGGAACGTGACCAATCCCGACGTGCACGTCAGCGGCAACATCGCGTGGGTCGCGTATGTCAATCAAGGCAGCATCACGGACGCGTCGGGCAGGAAGGACCAGCAATGGCTGGAATCGGCCGTGCTCCAGAAGCGGGCCGGCGTGTGGAAGATCCTCTTCATGCACAGCACGCGCGTGCCTCAGGCGGCGCCAGCGGCGGCTCCGGTGGTGTCTCCTCCGCCGCAGGCGGAGTTGCCGGATCCTGACAAATGACGTCCGCCGCGCCGACCACGCGGCAGGAGCGGATCTACGGGATCGACGTGCTGCGAGGGGTGGCCCTGCTCGGGATCCTGATGGCCAACATCGAAGATTTCGGCATTCCCGAGGGCGCGCATGACATCCCGATTGGGATGCCCAAGGCCGCGTTCATTGGTCCGCACGCCCACCTGCACCTCGTCATCGTTACACTGAAGTGGTTGTTCATCGAGGGGAAGATGCGCGCGATCTTCTCGATGCTGTTCGGCGCGGGTGTCATCATGCTGACCACCCGAGCCGAACGGCGGCGTGCGGATGCGGACATCGCCGACGTCTATTTCCGCCGCAACATGTGGCTGACCGCATTTGGATTCCTGCACGGATGGCTCATCTGGTCGGGAGATATCCTGTTCTACTACGGTCTCACGGCGCTGTTATTCCTGTATCCATGCCGGACACTCGGCGCCAAGACGCTGGTGCTCGCCGGCATGTTCGTGTCGCTCGTTCCCACCCCGATTGCCACATTTGCCTATCTGGGTGCCTTACATGACTTCAGCCTCGCCAAGCAAATCGCCGTCATCGATGCCGATCGGCGCGCCGGCCACGCGCTGACGCCCGACCAACTGCACGTGCAGCAGCAGTGGGCCGCGCGCGTCGACTCCCACGTCATCACGCCGCAGACGATCGAGACGTCGATGTCCGCCGCCCGCGCGCCGTATGTCGCCGGGGCGGCCGAGCGCTTCGACGCACTGTATGTGGGGCCACGGGTCGCGGTCACAAACCTGTTTGCGCTGCTCGAGACGCTCGGCGCCATGCTGATCGGCATGGGCTTGTTCAAGGCGGGGTTTCTGACGGGCGAGCGGTCGTACCGCACCTACGCGTGGACGGCCGCGGTGGGATTTCTCGGGTCGGCGCCGTTGTACGTGCTCGGCATGTGGAAGGCCTACGCGAGCGGGTTCGATTTTCTGACGATCGAGCGGTGGCTGTACGCGCCCTACTTTCTGACACGCATGGCCGGCGCGCTGGCCATCGTGTCGGTCCTCCTGATCATCATCAAGCGCGGTGCCTTGCGTGGCCTCCAGGCGTTGCTCGCCGCCGTCGGGCGGACGGCGCTCACCAACTATCTCCTGACCAGCGTGCTGTGTCAGTTCATCTTTCTGTGGGGCCCGTGGAAGCTCTATGGCAAGCTCGAATACTACCAACTCAACTTCATCGTCTTCGGCGTCTGGGCGCTCAATCTCGGCGTCAGCGCGCTGTGGCTCCGCGCATTCGAGTGTGGCCCCGTGGAGTGGGTGTGGCGGTCACTGACCTACGTGAAGGCGCAGCCGATTTTGCGTGGGTGGCGGGAGCCGACGCCGAGGACGATGCCAAGGGCCTCAATGGCCGGGGCGGTGGACGCGTAGCCCGGCGATCGGGACGCCGGTGGGATGCGGGTCGAACGTGATCGTATGGGTCACCGCGAGGACGCCTTCGTTGGGGATGGTCAGCGTCCGGGCCGGCGTCGGCGATCCACCGGCCGCGAGCTGCGCCGGCGAGTACTCGATCACGTCGGCCGATAAGGTGCCTGCCCACAGGTTGCCGGAGTTGTCGAACGCGGTCTGGTCGAACCGGTAGGTGGGGTTCGACGCGGCGAGCGTCCGCGTTGGGGCGCTTGGTGGCGTGGTGGCGACGAGTTGCGCCGCGGAGTAACTGACGAGGAGGCCGCCCTCTGTCGCGGCCCACAGGTTGCCGGACGCATCGAACGTCACGCCCGCGACGCCTTTCAGGGCCGTCGACGTGATGCTGACCGAGGGCGCGCTGCCACCGCTCGCCAGCGCGTTCGGGGCGAACGCGTAGATCGTGCTGTCGGCAAAGCCCGCGACCCACAGCGCGCCATTCTTGTCGAAGGCCAGGCCAGTCGCGCCCAGCGACGTGAGCGTGACCTGCGGGGTCGGACTGCTGACCGTCGTGCGGAAGCCATCGACCTGGGCGACGCTGAACTCCTCGATGTGATTAGCGGTGTAAAACGAGACCCAGAGATTGTTCGAGGCGTCGAATGTGAGGCCCCAGGGGGCATCGGTAAAGCTGACCGTGACGGCCGGTGTCGACACGCCACTGGCTAGTTGCTCGGCGGTGAACTCCTCGATCAGGCCCAAGGTGGAGTTCGCGACCCAGAGGTTGCCGGCCGCGTCGAACGCCGAACCGGTGATGTCGTTGCTGGTGCTGCCGGCGCCGCCGATGGTGTCGGCCGGCAGCTGCCGCCCGGCCGCGGCGAGCTGAGACGAGGTGAGTCCTGTGGCGACCTGGTTCGCGAACCCCCATCCAATCCAGAGCGCGCCGCTCCCCGGCTGGACGAAATAGTAGGCGTTGACCGAGGTCGTGTGGCCCGCCGAGACGGCGACCGGGCTGTTGGAGATCGTGGCCGCGATCTTCGCGCTCACGAGGCTATCGGCGATCGTCGCGGAGACGGCGCTCACGGTATAGCTGCCGGCCGACAGGCCGCGCAGGGTATCGGTGGCCGTCAGGGTCTTGGTATAGGCGCCGGGGCCGGTCACCGTGACATTGCCGAGGATCCCGGGCGGAGTGCTCACGGTCACGACGAGGGTGGCGCTCGACGGACCGGTATTGCCGGTGGTGCTGCTACAGGCCGCGAGCGGCGCGGTGCAGGCCAGGATCATCGGCACGCCGATGCGGGATCGCAGAAGCACAAGCACCTCTCCAGGATTGGACGCGTGTTGGATGCGCGACCAACCTAGCCCCATATTCGTATCGAGTCTACACGGGGGTAACAGGAATGCGATGGGGGCTGCTGTCGACGGCACGCATCAACGATCGGATCATCGCCGCGGCCGGCGAGTCGGACCGCGCCACGATTGTTGCCGTCGGCAGCCGTGATGCCGCGCGCGCGGCGGACTACGCGCGGGCGAAAGGGATCCCGCGGGCCCATGGCACCTACGAGGCGTTGCTCGACGACCCCGGCGTGGACGCCGTGTACATCTCGCTGCCCAATGGCCTGCACCACGCGTGGTCGGTCAAGGCGCTCGCGGCGGGGAAGCATGTGCTCTGCGAGAAGCCGTACAGCCGCCGTCCCGTCGATGTCGAAGAGGCATACGCGTTGGCCGCGGCGGGAGGACGCATCCTGATGGAAGCATTCATGTATCGGCACCATCCGCAGATCCAGCGCGTCGTCGATCTCGTGCGCGGTGGCGCGATCGGGCGGCTGCGGGCGGTCACGAGCACGTTCACATTTCTGCTGCGCAACCCTGGAGACGCGCGACTGCGTCCCGAACTCGATGGGGGCGCGCTGATGGACGTGGGGTGCTACTGCGTCAATGGCACACGCGCGCTCGCCGGTGAACCGGAGCACGTCCTCGGCGAGCAGGTCACAGGGCCGGGCGGCGTCGATATGGGTTTTTTCGGGACGATGCGGCACGCGGGTGACGTCGTCTCGCAGTTCGAGACATCGTTCACGGCACCGAAGCGACAGCGGCTCCACGCCGTTGGCGAGGACGGCGTGCTCACGGTCGACGCGCCGTGGCGCGCGGATTGGGGAGGAACCGTGACGATCACGCGCGGCGAGGCCGTCGAGATCGTCCCGATTCCACCTGCCAATCCCTACCGACTCGAGCTGGACAACATGGCCGATGCGGTTGCTGGTGTCGCGCCGCCGCTCCTCGGGTACGCGGATGCCATTGGCCAAGCGCGCACCCTCGAAGCCCTGTACGTCTCCGCCGCGACGCTCACCGCCGAACCGGTGTGGCCACAAACGCGAGCTGTTGACCGGTCGTCGGCACCAAGAGGTAGCCCGTGATCTGCCCTTGGTCGTTGATGCCTTGTGCGCTCTGGAGGACGTTGGTATAGCCGTTGGGCATCAGCGTCTGCAGATCGATCATCTTGCCATCCTGCCAGATGAATGCGCGCGTGCCGTTGGCGCCGATCGAGGTACCGACCACCTGGCGCCGGTTATTGATATCGAGCGCTTCCGACAAAAAGTCGCCCGACAGCATGCCGAGGCCCTTGATGCCGTGGTCTTTCGTCCAGATGAACGCGCGGAAGTTGGGGTGACCGCTCTGATCGCCCGTCGTATCCGCGAATCCGACGACGACACCGTCGTTGTTGATTGCCATCGGCGTGTTCCACGCCACACCGCCCAACCCACCGATGTCGATGATGCGGCCGTGATCCCATAAGACCGCGCGTCGCGCGCTGAACCGGCCGACGGCGACGTCGCAGCGTCCCGATATACCGACCACCTGATCCTCGTCATTGATCGCCGTGGCGGCCGAGGCCGAATCACCGGGGAGGGGACGGAGCTGGTCCAGGTTGCGGCTCTCGGGATTCCACACGACGGCGCGGAACTGCAGGACCTGCGGTGAGGCGCACGTGGGGTCCACCACCGCCGTCTCGGCCCACCCGACGACGAGGCCCCGGGTGTTGACTTCGGTTGCAAAGCTATTGTCGCCGCCCAGCGTGGGCATGGCCGTCATCTGGCCGTCGCGCCACACGAATCCGCGGCAGACGTGGCCCGTGGTCGTGGGGAAGAACGCCGAACAGCTCCACGTCTCGCCGAGCGGCTGGTTGTCCGCCGTTTCGGCCACGCCGGTCACGATGCCGCGGTTGTTCAGTCCAGGCCAGAGCACGCTGCTATTCGGGCCGCCGAGTGTGCCGAGGTCCTGGATCGATCCATCGCGCCAGAGCGTGGCGTGTTGGACAGCGTTGCCGGAGAGCGTGGCGAAGCCCGCGACCGATCCATCATTGTTGATGCTGTTTCCGGCCACGATGGTGCCACTGAGTGCCGGGAGTGTCACGATCTCATAGCTGTCGGGGATCGCCTGTTCACGCGCGGCCGCCGCGTTGCTGGCGGCGGCAGGCGGTTGTGTGAGATCTGCTCCGCGACCACACCCGACCAGGGCGGTGGCTGCGAGCACGTACGAGAGCCGGCGCATACAAATTCTCCATGAGTTGCGGGTGCGGCATCATGGGGAGGTGTCGCGCGGAGTGCTTGTCGGATTCGGACTTCAAATCCCAAGGTGGAGGGCGGCGTAGGCGCGCCAGGGTCGCCAGGACTCGGCCCGCGCGCGGGGCGGGTGGCCGGACGTCGGAAACGCATCGGGCCAATGCAGCGCGCGCATGACGATCGTGGTCGCGAACCGATCGTCGAGGCCGGCGACCGTCGTCAGGGTGCGCCGTGCGGCCGCCGCGTCGGTGCCTGGCTCCAGTCTGAGCGCGCCAGTCGCGACGGCGTGCGCCACACGTTCGATCGAGTCCGCCAGGTGTCGGGGCGCGCCGAGGGCACGGAGACAGGCGGCGCCCGCCTCGGCGACGCGTGACGCGCCGGGCGCCAGGTACGCGAGCCCGGGTGTGTCGGTCGCGATGGGCTCGCCGAGGTGGGCGACGACGTGGCGCCCGAGGCGCTCGGGACCAGTGCGGAGCAGCTGGGCCAGCGCGACCTCGAACCCATCGAATGCGCCAGGCACGCGGAGGCCGGGGCGCTCGGCGACCTGCTCGGCCAGTCCGGTTTGCGCCAGATGGGCATCGACGACGGTGGGCTCGGCATCGAGGTCGAACAGTCGTCGGAGGCGCGCGAGCAGTGGCATGAGCGCGGGCAACAGCGAGGGTGAGACATCGACGGTCAAGTGCGCCTTGGGTGCAGGCGCGTTTTCGACGACGACGACTCCCGTGCAGGCATCGAGGCGCACTGTACGGGCGTAGCGGTGTGGTGTGATGGTCTCAGCGCCGGGGAGGATGCTCCCCTCGAGGAGCGCGATGAGTGCATCCCAGGCGAGGGGCGGGCGGTAGCCGAGGGTGAGACGAATGAGATCGTTGGACCGCGAGGGCGCCTCGCGGGGCCGCCGCACAGCCGTCGGGCTCAGTCGGTAGCGTTCGCGAAACATGGCATTGAAGCGGCGGAGACTTTGGAACCCGCTCGCGAAGGCGATCTGTGTCACGGGGAGTGACGTGTCGGCAAGCAGTTGCTTGGCGAGGAGGAGTCGGTGGGTTTGGGCGAGCGCGATCGGAGAGACGCCGATGGCGCGCTCGACGGCGCGTCTCAAGTGGCGCTCACTCACGCCGAGGTCCGCCGCCAGGTGCGCGACGGTGTGGCCGTTGAGGGCCCCCGCGGCAATGCGGGTGGCCGCCGCGGCGGCGAGGTGGGGCAGCGCATCCATCGGGCCGTGTCCCGGCGCCAACTCCGGGCGGCAGCGGAGGCACGGGCGAAACCCGGCGTCCTCGGCGGAGGC
Organism: Gemmatimonadaceae bacterium; assembly: GCA_035569435.1. GTDB lineage: Bacteria > Gemmatimonadota > Gemmatimonadetes > Gemmatimonadales > Gemmatimonadaceae > DASRDS01. The sequence goes on along the minus strand of DATMNB010000027.1, from coordinate 3,040 downwards.
GGCGGATGGGAAGAATCGGCGGTGATTGGAGGTGGCGAAGCGTGACGGGCAGACCGGGCGGCAGTAGACGCCGGTCGACGTGATCCCCACGTAAAAGATGCCGTCGAAGCGCGCGTCGCGTGCTGCTAGCGCGCGCTCGCAGATGTCCGCGGTCGGGAAGTACTGTGGATGGGTCACAGCCAGAAATGTGCGCTCTAACCGTCCGTGGCGGCTGGCCGGATTCGGCCTCCCAATTCAATGCGCTAGAGGCTGGTCAGGGATTGGGTGGTTACGAGGTTCGCGCCGGCGGCGGCGAACGCAGTGTTGTGTCGCGCGATGATCTCGTCGGCCGTTTCGCCGCCGCTGGGCCACGTGCTGTGGGCGTCCGCCACGACCGTCACGCGGAACCCGGCCTCGGTGGCACCCCTTACGGTGGCCGCCACGCACTCGTCGGTTTGCGCCCCGAGGAGGACAACCTCGTCCGCGTCCTGGCTTGCCACCCATTCGGCGAGCGTGGCGTTGCTGAACGCGTTGCCCACGCGCTTGGCGAACGTGGGCTCGTCTGGCGCTTGGCCCAGAGCGGGCCATACCGGCCACCCTGGCCTGCCAGGGGCGAGAGGGTCGCCCTCGCCGCCATCATGACGGACGAAGGCGACTTTTCGCCCTGCGCGCCGTCCCCACGCCATCACGGCCCGCACGCGAGCGACCAGACCGGCCGCATCATGAATCGGGGGCTCGAAGACGCCGTCGAACATCCCCGTTTGGAGGTCGATCACGATGATGGGAGCGGTGCGGGCCGGTCTGCGTTCGGGCATAGCGTCAATTGGCGTTGAAGATCGCGATGCTGTTAAAGCCTGTGGTGGGATCGAACACTGGCGTATGGTTGGCATCCACGCTGTTCAACGGCAAGGCGTAGGCCGCCTGCGATGTCAGCGATGGCGCTGGATCGGGGATCAGGAGGACGGCGGCCACCGCCCCGGACGTCGGGAATGTCGATGGCAGTGCGACCGTGAACTGAAACGTCTCTGGAGTCGGCGTCGGACCGGACGCCAGTTGCCGCAGGTCCAGGGACGAGAGCGGGATCGGGATCTGCGTGATGACCTCGCCGCCGTTGTGCACGAAGAGCAACGTCGCCGGGCGTGGGCGGATGACGCGTCCAAAGCCGGTGTTGGCCAGTGTGACGGCCAGGGTCAACTGGCTATTTGGCGCCGGCGTGCCGGTGATTGTCGTTTTCTCGAGCTCGATGCGCGTGCCCATCCTGTTGTAGATCGAGAGCGCGCATCCCTCGTTCTCCAGTTCCGTGATGACCGGGTTGTTGGACGCGAGGGTAATCGACTGCGCGTGATATGTGTACGAGTACGTGGCCAACGCGGCGCACGTTTGCAGGGGCGCGTAGACCTGGCCATACTCGCCGGCGAACATCGTCGTGGACGAGACCGCGGCGCCGTAGGCCTGCAGTTGAGGCGTGGTAAAGCTGGGGAAGCAATACCCGAGCGGCTTGGCGCACGGATTCCAGGTGTTGGCATCGGTCGCGTTCGAGGCGTAGAAGTCGTCGTGCAGCCCGAAGCCGGCTGGTGGCGTGAGACTGCCGCCTTCGTACTGGATCAGTGCACCCGGCGTGCGCACGAGGATGGGGAACACGCCGCCAAAGTAGGACAGTTCTTTGTCGAGGACGACCTTGTGGGCGGACGCCGAGTCGTTGCCGTGGGTCGAGTCGTGCCATTCGCCCCATGTGCCGATGAAGCCTGCTTCGAGCGCGAAAATGAGGTCGCTGTGTTTCAGCACGATGGGTGCGAGTTGATCGATGTGTTGGGCGATGACATCGATGGGCGCGTCCATTGAGCCCGGGCCGATGGGGCCGAAATTGTAGGTGAATCGGAGCAGCAGTCGCATGCCGGTGCCCTGATACGCCGCGAGGCGGGTGTCCATGTCCTGCAGCATGGACGCGGGTAGCGGGCCGGTGACCGCTGGCTGTTGCGAGCACTGATTGTCGGTGACTTCGCCGCTCAAGCAGATATACACCTGCACGATCGTGGTCGGGCCATAGCCAAAGCTGGTCTTCCGGCCGCAGCCGGTGGGGCCGCCTGTCCAGAAGTCGCAGAAGCCGTAGGGCGCGCCTTCGCTCGTCGAGATCGTGGTGTCGTTTGGGGAGAACGTGTTGGTCACGGACACCGGTGTCGGTGTGGGGTGCGGGGCTGAGGTGGAGCTGCAGCTTCCGAACGTCAGGATGCCGGCCGCGACCAGCGCGAGCAGGCCAATCCGAGCCACCGTTGTGGGCATGAGTGAGGGGTCGCGGTGAGCGGTGTGTGAGACGGGTCGAGCGATGGTTAACGAAATCGACGTTCGGGACCAGTCTTTGTTACGACGGTGACCGCACTTTTACCGCGACTAGGCGCGGGCTTCGGTTCGGTGACGGGTCGGCAGGATCCGGCGTCCACCAGATGGCCCCTCACCGGTATTGCCATTACGTCGCTTCGCACCTCTCCCGCCATTGCCGTCGTGGCGGTCGCCGCCCTGCTTGGCTGCGGCCGATACTCGGGGTACGCCCGAACAGTGCACCGGGACGTCGACATCCCGACGCGCCAGATCGCGCTCTCGGTCGTGCGGCTGCAGCGGACGGTGGTGCACGGGTCGGTCCCGGCCGACAGCGTCCCGGTCTGGGCTCGGACGCTGGAGGCGACCGCGTCGCTGACCGCGCGCGGATCGGCCGATTTCGCGGCGACCCAACCGCCCGATCCCGCGATGGCGGGTGATCATTATCGCCTGGCGCAGACGATCGCCGGGCAGTCGGCCGCCGTCGCAACCGCGGCGGCCATTGTCGAGACGTGCGTGTCGTCGCACGGTGACGGGTGCGATGTGATCGAGTCGACGCGGTATTACACGATCCTGTCGCCGCTCCTGGAGCAGCAGGACTTGGTCCGCTGGTCGCGCGCGCGTCTGTCGCGGGACCTCCAGTGAACCGTGCGGGCGCATGGCTTGGCTTCGTCGCCCTCGCGGTGGCCGCGGGTGCGGTCGCGTGTTCGCACAGGGGCGGCGACACGGCGGAGCCCGAGCGCCGGTT
>DATMNB010000026.1:0-7601 GCA_035569435.1 Gemmatimonadaceae bacterium | reverse complement strand
CCCTCGCACGGTGGCACGCCTTGGCCCGGCAATCGGTGCGACTACACTCGGGATCGTCGGCGTGTGCATTGGATTGGTGCTCCTGGTGATTCCTGGCATCTATCTGACGCTCAGCTGGTTCGCCATCCCGGCCGTGGCCGTGCTCGAGCCGCACGGCCCGACGGCGGCGCTAGCGCGCTCGACGGCGCTCTCCAAGGACATCAGGGGACACATTGGTGTCTGCTTGACCATCATGGGCCTGCTGACCGGCGCCATCAAACTCCTCGCGTGGGTCGTCGGCACGCTATTGGCGGCGCTCGTGCATCAGAGCTCTCCGACGCAGGCGCTCCTCGTGGGCCAGTTCGGCGCGGAGATTGGCAACATCTTTTTGGGTGCGCTTGCGCCCATCATGGCCACGTTGTTGTACTACGACGCACGCATCCGCAAAGAAGGTTATGACATCGAACTGATGGCGCGGAGCGTCTGCGGCACGGCCACGCCAGCGACGGCGTACTGATCCTGTTGCTGCAGCAGAGCCTCGGCTCCGGGGCCATCAGCGACACGCTGCGGGCCGTCTTCAGCCAACGCGCCTACAACCGCGCGATCCCCCAGTCGCTCCTGGGTCGCTTCTTCCAGTGGCTGTGGGGCAAGCTCGGCGACGCGGCGACGGCCATCGCGCACACCCCGGAACGGCGCTGGGTGTTCCTCGGCGCCCTGGCGCTCCTGGTGGCGACGATCATCGTGCATGCGATCACGTCGCGCGTCGGCGATGCGGCCGGCGCCGAACGGCCGGGCACGCGTCGCCGTGGCGCCACGTCGGGCGACCCTTGGGCGCTGGCGCAGCAGTTGGCGGCATCCGGTGACTATACGGGCGCCGCGCACGCGCTCTACCAGGGCCTCCTCCACGCCGTGGCGCGCCACGACCACATCCGGCTCCACGAGTCCAAGACCGTCGGCGACTATGCGCGCGAGCTCCGCACGCGCAGCTCGCAGCGGTTCGGGCCGTTCAAGGAATTCGCCCGCACCTACGAGGTCGTCGTGTACGGGCTCGGCACGTGCGACCGCGACCGCTTCGATCGGCTGCAGCGCCTGGCCCTGGCGATCACCAACAACCATGGCTGAGTCACCGGCTGAGCCACCGCGCCCGGGGGCGACGTCCCGGTTTCTCACGCCGCGGTACCTGCTCCCGGGGCTCGGACTCGCCCTGGTCCTCGCGGCGCTCCTCGGCACACCGAGCCATCCGGAGTCCGCGTTCGATCGCACCGCGCCGCTCAGGTCGTCCGACGCCGCGAGCGGCGGCGCGCGCGGCTTCTCCGAGGCCGCGCAACGTCTCGGCTGGCCCGTCCAACGACGCACGACGCCGTACCCGCGGGTCCTCGACAGCGCGGCCGTGTACGCCGTGCTCGATCCACGCCATCCGCTCACGCCGAGCGAGACGCACCGGCTGCTCGACGCCGTCCGCCGCGGCGCCGGACTCCTTGTCGTCCTCGGTGACACCAACGCCCTCGGCGACTCCCTCGGCCTGCAACATTCTGATTCGGGTTACCAGGCCGTCATCCCTGACCGGGGGACCACGACCTGTCCCAGGATGGACCCGGGCGAGCCAGTGGCCATGTGGTTCGGTGGCAACCCCACGCTCTATCGCCTCTGGCCCACCGCCTTGAAGCCCTGGCAGCCCGACACGACGGTCTTCACATCGGTCAGGCTCCCCCTCCAGCGCAAGCGCGACCCCAACCTGGACGCCCCAGTGGTGGGGCCCGCGGCCATCGGATTCCCGCTCGGGGCGGGACGCGTGGCCGTGCTGTCGGACGACGATCTGCTGCGCAACGACGTGATTCGCGTCTGCCGGTGGGGACTTGGGGTTGCCGCGGTCCGCGAGCTCGATTGGGTCTCGCGCGGCAGGCGCCCGACGCTCGTGTTCGACGAGTACCACCAGCGCGAGCTGGCCGACACCAGCCCGTCCAACATCGCGTGGGACTTTCTGCGCGATACGACGACCGGGCACGCGATCCTCCAAACGATCATCGCCGGCCTCGTCCTCTTGTTGGCGCTCGGGATCCGGCCGGTGGCGCCACGCGCGCCGCGGCGCATCGAACGGCGCTCGGCCCTCGAGCACGTCGAGGCGCTAGCCCGGGCCTATGCGCAGGCACGGGCGACCCGCGTGGCGACCCGCCGGCTGTTGCGCGGACTGCGCCGCCGGCACGCCCACGGGGTGTGGCGCGCCGCATCCGATGAGAAGTTTCTGGACGCGGTGGCCGCGCGCCACCCGGCGGTTGCCGCGGATACCCGCACGCTGCTCGACGCGGCGGGGCGGTCACTCACTCCGACCGAGCTCTTGGCGGTCGGGCAGGCCGTTGACCACATCGACAGGACCCTCGATCCGTGACTCTCTCCGTCCCAACCCCCGCGCCCGCGTTCGCCGACACGCTCGACCGTATTCGGGCGCAGATCGCCGAGCGCATCGTCGGCCAGACGGAAGTGATCGACGAGGTCCTCGTGGCGTTTCTGGCGCGCGGGCACGTCCTGCTCGAGGGCGTGCCGGGGACGGCCAAGACGCTCCTCGTCCGGACGCTGGCCGAGACGCTTGGCGCGCGCTTCGGACGCATCCAGTTCACGCCTGATCTCATGCCGTCGGACATCACCGGCGTGAGCGTGTTTGGCGAGGGGACGCGGACGTTCGAGTTTCGACCGGGGCCGGTGTTCACCGATCTCCTCCTGGCCGACGAGATAACCGCGCGCCGGCCAAGACGCAGGCGGCGCTGCTCGAGGCGATGCAGGAACGGCAGGTGACGACCGATGGGACCGGCCGCGGGCTTGGCGCGCTGTTCACCGTCTTTGCCACCCAGAACCCCGTCGAGTACGAGGGGACGTTCCCGCTGCCCGAGGCGCAGCTCGACCGGTTTCTGGTCAAGGTGAAGGTTGGGTATCCCACGGCCGACGCCGAGGTCCAGATCCTCGACCGCTACGCGGCGGGGTTTGATGCCGACCGGTTGGCCGATTTTCCATTGACGCCCGTGCTCGACGCCGAGGGATGCCGGGTGCTGCGTGCGGCCGCCGATGCCGTGACCGTCGCGCCCGAGGTGCGGGCCTACATTGCGGGCATCGTGCGCGCCACGCGCGAGGACGCCGGCCTCACGCTCGGCGGTTCCCCGCGCGCGAGCGTCGCTCTGTTCCGGGCCGCGCGTGGCGCTGCCCTGCTCGCGGGCCGCGGGTTCGTGACGCCTGACGACGTCAAAGACTTCGCCCCCGTGGTCCTCCGCCACCGCATCATCGTCGCCCCCGAGCTCGACGTCGAAGGCCGTTCGGCCGATGACGTCCTCGAGGCGATCCTGGCCCGCGTCCCCGCCCCGCAGTAGTCGCGCCGTGATCATCCCGTTCGCGCCAACTCGCCGGTTGGCGCGCGTCGTCCTCGTGACGTCGCCGCTGTGGCTCCTGCCCGCGGCCGTCTCCGCACCCTGGGCGTCCCGCGTCCCGCTCGTCGCCCTCGGGATGCTGGCCATTGTCTGCCTGGTCGATGCGGCATTGACACCGGGACGCCGGGACCTGGTTGTCGAGCGCGCGATGCCCGCGGCCATCGGGGCCGGCGATTCCGTCGCGGGGCACTACACGATCCGCACACGCTGGCCTCTTCGTCTGCGCGGAGAACTCTACGACACGGTGCCTCCCGCCCTGGTGCAACGCGAGGCCCGACCGATGCCGTTTCGATTGAGCGCCGAGACTGTGCTCCCCTTCACACTCACCGGCCAGTCTCGCGGCGAGTACCCCTTGGGGCCGATCGTCCTCCGCATCGCTGGCCCGCTGGGTCTCATCGCCCACACGGTGCGCGCACCGATGGACGACACGGCGACGGTGATCCCCTCAATCGCCAACCTCCACCGCTATCAGCTACTGGCCCTCCAGTTCCGACTCCGCGAGCTCGGCGCCCGCACGCTCCGCCGCCGCGGCGAAGGCACCAACTTCACGGGCCTCCGCGACTACGTGCCCGGCGACGACCCGCGCCACATCGACTGGAAAGCCACCGCCCGCCGCCTGCGCCCGATCACCCGCGAATTCTCCATCGAGCAGGGCCAGACCGTCATGCTCGTCATCGACGCCGGCCGCCTCATGACCCAATTCGCCGGCGCGCTCCCCCGCTTCGAGTACGCCCTCTCCTCGGCCCTGATCCTGGCCAACGTCGCGGTCCAATCCGGCGACAGCGTCGGCCTCCTGCTCTTCGATGACCAGATCCGCGCCTACGTCCCGCCCGGGCGCGGCCCGGCCGCCATTCGCGCCATCCGCGACGCGCTGATTCCCGCCCAAGCGACCGTCACGGAGCCCGACTACGCCGCTGCCTTCCGCACGCTGGCGACCCGCCACCGCCGCCGCTCACTCCTGGTGATCTTCACCGACGTGATCGACGACCGCTCCTCCCGCGCCTTGATCGCCCACACCGCCCGCGGCGCTCGCACGCATCTCCCCCTCGTCGTCGCCCTCCGCAACGAAGCCCTGGTGACCGCCGCTGTCCCCGCGGCGCGCACCACGACCGATGGCCTCTACGAAAGCGTCGCCGCCGAAGAGCTCCTCTCGGCCCGCGACGAGGCATTGGAACGCATGCGCCGCGCCGGCGTCTCCGTCGTCGACGTCCAACCGCAAGCGATGACGGCCGCGGTGGTCAACCGCTACCTGGAGCTCAAGGGGCGGGGGGCGATTTGAGAGGGTAGTGTAGACACCGTCCGAAAACGATCACGATGAGCGGCTAGGCTTCACTGTGTCCGTCGCAGTGCAGGACGCCAAGGTACTTGCTCCACGGCCCAACGGCGTCGCGGTACTGGTGGGCAAGAACGCGCGAGAGTTGGTGCAGGTGTGTCAGGTCGTGCACCGCCCATGTCGCCAGGAGCTGGGACAGTGTCACGACGCCGAGAGTGGGATGGCGACCGTGCAAGTCGAGATGGCTTTCTTGGAGGTATAGCGCCCGGAGTGCGCGCAGGTTGTCGGCGCGTAGCCGCGCGAATTCGTCGAGCAACTGTCGGAGCGATGCCTCGCGGCCAGTGCGCCGGTGCCCTTCACGATCGAACCTCTCGAACTCGCGACTCGTGCCAAACTGTAGTATCGTGCGCGCGCGTGGCATCCAGTCGGTCTCTTCGCCGTGAATCAGATGCGCGACGATATCGACCGCGTTCCAGGTGCGATCCCCTTCGTTGCAGAGCGTCCACCGCTCCGGGAGATCGCGAAGGAGCGCGTTGAGCACCGCCGGGGTACGCTCGAGTAAGGATATGGTTTGTTCCAGGTCGTGCGGCACGGTTCACCTCCAGGGTACTAGCCGGACCACGCTTGTGTGGTTAAGTCTTGGCCATCCCGGCGCACGATGCGAGGGGTAACCAAGACTCGGAGGGTGATCTCATGGCCACGTTTATGACTCCGAGTATTCCAAATCCTTGTGCCATCAGCAGCACGAGCTTGGCATGCAGTGCAACGCGAGGAGCCAAATCGTCCAAGAGATTTTGCTTCTGGTCGCTATTGCGGGGACTCGCTCTATCATGCCAGCTTAGAGCCGACGGAGTACGGGGCGCAACTCGACCGAATCGGATTCGAGATCGTCGCGCATACCGTAGAGGATGACGCGACGGGGCGGGCCGAACCGCGTGGCTTGCGCGCTCGCGTTGTCCAATTCCAGGCTGGCCTGCCAGCGAGGTGCGGGAGTATGGGGAAGCTCGTGTTCGGAATGATGCAGTCGCTCGATGGCTACATCGCCGGTGTTGCGGGCGGCCCCGGTTCCGATGGCTACATCGCGGCTGTTGCGGGCGGCACGGAATTGCCGCCGCCCGGCGAAGGGCTAAATAGTCACTTCAACGATCACGTTCGCGGCCTGGCCGGCATGTTGTATGGACGTCGCATGTACGAGATCATGCGCTACTGGGACGAGGATCAGCCCGAGTTTGACGGCGGCGACCGCGACTTCGCGAAGGTGTGGCGGGCGCGACCCAAATGGGTCGTGTCACGCTCGCTCAAGTCGGTCGGCCCAAACGCCACGCTGGTGAGTAACGGTGTCGAAGCCTTCGTGCGCCGGCTGAAAGCGGACGTCGAAGGCGAGATCGACGTCGCGGGCCCGGATCTGGCGGCGAGCCTCACCGATCTCGGTCTTGTCGACGAGTACCGTCTCTACATGCGCCCGTTCGTCCTTGGCGGCGGCAAGCCGTACTTCGCCCGTGCCCGACCGCCGCTCCGCCTTGTCGCGACCGTCCCCGTCTCCGAGGACACGGTTAGGCTGACGTACGTCCCTGCCTGATCAGCGTCGCTCGCAGACGACGCGGGGCGGGCGGACTACCGACCGGTCAACGTCATGTCATGGTCGTTACCGCAACCAACGGGTCCGGATCCTCGCGGGTAGTGGCAGTTCTGGCGGCCGCGGCCGGTTGGTCGTATCGTGTGGGGCCCATCAACCCACACTTACCAGGTACCGCATGCGGATCTCGACGGCCCTTGTAGTGCTCCTCCTCGCTGCCACCGCGGACCGTGCAGCCGCGCAGACCCCGCCTGCGCCTCCGGTTCGCCCCCCGTACGGCACACCGGTCACGCTCGCCCAAGCCCGTTCCATCGCCGCAGCCGCCGAGAGCGAAGCGCGGCGCAACGGATGGCGCATGGCCGTGGCGATTGTAGAACCGGCGGGCGATCTCGTGCTGTTCGAAAAGCTCGACGACACACAGTACGGCTCCATCCAGATCGCCCAGGCCAAGGCGCGGGCCGCCGCCCTCTATCGCCGCGCCACAAAGGAAATGGCTGACGGCGTCCAGAGCGGTGCGGGACTCGGCATCGTCACCGCACCTGGCGCGATCGCTCTCGCCGGCGGCATACCTATTGTCATCGACGGCAAGATGGTCGGCGCGATCGGCGTCAGCGGCGGCACAGCCGACCAGGACGCCCAGGCTGCCACCGCGGGCCTCGCCGCAGCAAAGTAGGCGCTCAACACGGTTCCGGAGAAAGAAACATTCGCGCTGGAGTTGAGCATGCAAGAGATCGTCATTTCGCGCGGCAAGCACCCGGTCCGTGTCGTTAAGGCGAGACGGAATCGCATCTCAAGACGGATTTCGAAGACGCGGGGCTGCGGTTTATAAACGCGCGTCGGGCGAACGGCTACCGACCGTAATAACGCCCGACGCGATCAGCCACGTCTTGGTAAGTGCCTTCGGCGCCGCTCAGCCGCTCGCGCCGGCGAGCGATTCGGTTCGCACCGATCCAACGTGTCGATACGTGTTCACGAGTACGCCCGTGGGCGTGGCCCTCGAGCTGACGAGGGCGAGTTCGCGCGGGTCGGCGCTGTCCGAAAAGAAGCGCTTGCCCGGGCCCAGCAAGACCGGGTAGACGAACAGCACAACCTCGTCGACTAATCCCTGCTCGAGCAGCACGGACGTCAGCGTCGAACTTCCGCAGACGAGCAGGTCCGGGCCGTCCTTTGACTTGACGCGACGAACACCCTCCATGATGTCCGAGCCTAGGTCCCCGACCGGACCCCATGCGAGGCTGTCCGGCCTGTGGGTCGCGACGTATTTCGTCGCGGCGTTCAGACCGTCCGCTATCGCACTTTTCTCGGCCTTCGGCCAGTAGCCGGCGAAGATATCGTAGGTGCGGCGTCCAAGCAAAAGATC